>JBLMVY010000127.1:0-13094 GCA_050256935.1 Candidatus Levyibacteriota bacterium
AGCGTCTCGCGCACCCGGTCGGGCGTCGGGCGCAGACCCGGAACGTCGGGAACGCGAATCTGGCGGCCGCGATGACGGCCGCCGATGATGCGCACGCGGTTGGGGGCAGGCACGGGCGGTCGGGGTCGCGAAGCGGAGGGGGGAGCAGAGCGGAGCGGGGCGGAGCGGGGCGCGGAAGAGCGAAAGCAGGGGCAGGGGCGGCAAGCGAAGGAGCGCGTCCGGCCCACCGGCGACGCACCGGTAGAATTCCAGTTTTCCGGCGTGCCGTCCATGCAGGGCGGCATCGACGCGTCGCGCCCGCCACGCCGCCGGCTGCCCACGCCAGGATACGACGGCCATCCCGATGTTCGACCTGTTCAAGCGCAAGCCCGCCAGGGAAGTCCCGCCGGCCGCCGAGCCGGCGCCGGCCGAGGCGCAGGCGCCTGCCGCCGACAGCGGCGCCGCGCCGCAGGCGGCCGAGGCTGCGTCGCAGAAGCGCTCGTGGACCGATCGCCTCAAGGCCGGGCTCGGGCTGTCGCGCGACAGGCTCTCCGGCGCGCTCGCCGGCGTTTTCCGCCGCCGCGTGCTCGACGACGAGGCGCTCGACGAACTCGAGTCGGCGCTGCTCGGCGCCGACGTCGGCGTCGACGCGACGACGCATCTCCTCGAGGAGCTCCGCAGCCGCTATCGCCGCGCCGGCCCGGACGCCGACCCGCGGGCGCTGCTTCGCGAGGCGCTGGTCGATCTGGTCGGCAAGCTCGAGTCCCCGCCGACCATCGGACAGGCGCGGCCTTGCGTGATCATGCTGGCCGGGGTCAACGGCGCCGGCAAGACCACGTCGATCGGCAAGCTGGCCAAGTGGCTGCACCAGCAGCAGCTGTCGGTCCTGCTCGCCGCGGGCGACACCTTCCGCGCGGCCGCGCGCGAGCAGCTCGCGGTCTGGGGCGAGCGCAACGAGGTCACCGTCATCCAGCAGGAAGGGGGAGACCCTGCGGCAGTCATGTTCGACGCCGTCCAGGCCGCGAGCGCGCGCCGGATCGACGTGGTCCTCGCCGACACTGCCGGGCGCCTGCCGACCCAGCTTCACCTGATGGAGGAGCTGAAGAAGATCAAGCGGGTGCTGGGCAAGGCGCGCGCCGAGGCGCCCGACGAGGTCTGGCTGGTGCTCGATGCCAACACCGGTCAGAACGGGCTGTCGCAGGTCAAGGCCTTCGACGCGGCGATCGGCCTCACCGGCCTCATCATGACCAAGCTCGACGGGAGCGCCAAGGGCGGGATCGTCGCGGCGATCGCCCGCCAGCACCCGATACCGCTCAAGTTCATCGGCGTGGGGGAGGGCGTCGACGATCTCCAGCCTTTCCGGGCCCGCGAATTCGTCGACGCGCTGCTGCCGCCGGAAGCCTAGGGGCCGCCACGCGGGCCCGAGGGGACGCGGGTCCCCTGTGGTGTAAGTGCACGCTCACCTGTCCCCGGCACAGGCCGGACGGACTTCCCAGCGGCCAGCCCGGGCTTGATCCCCCGCCTCCCCGCCACCATCATATCCGAGTGTTTTGCTCGGGAACTTTTCCGGGCATTAGCACTCCTACGGTGTGAGTGCTAAACTGTTGTTGGGTGGCGCTCGGCTGCAGCCGGTCGATGTCTTGGGTGACGCGGTGACCGGAGGAGCGGCAGCCAATGCCCTGTCACCCGCGAAAGGAGAACCTGATGTCCGGAAGTGCACTTGCGTTTCCGACCCCTGCCTCGCTGGGGAGCCTCGATCACTATATCCAGGCGGTCAACCGTTTTCCCCTGCTGACGGCGGATCAGGAAGTCGATCTCGGCCGGCGCTGGAAGGAACACGAGGACGTGGACGCCGCAAGGCAGCTCGTGCTCTCCCACCTGCGCCTCGTCGTTGCGGTCTCCCGCAACTACCTGGGCTACGGGCTTCCGCAGGCCGACCTCATCCAGGAAGGCAACATCGGGCTGATGAAGGCGGTCCGGCGCTTCGATCCGGAGCGCGGCGTCCGCCTGGTCTCGTTCGCCCTGCACTGGATCCGGGCCGAGATCCACGAATACGTGCTGCGCAACTGGCGGCTGGTCAAGATCGCGACGACCAAGGCCCAGCGCAAGCTGTTCTTCAACCTGCGCAGCATGAAGGTGTCTTCGGCGGCGCTGACGCACGGCGAGGCCGACGCCATCGCGAAGCAGCTCGGCGTCAAGCCCGAGGAAGTGTTCGAGATGGAGACGCGCCTGTCCGGTGGCGACGTCGCGCTCGACCCCACGCCCGGCGACGAGGAATCGGTGACGCCGATCGCCTACCTGACCGACCCCGACGACGAGCCGGCGGCGGTGCTGGAGCGGGCCGAGACGGCGGCCAATCGCAGCGAAGGCCTGCGCTCGGCGATGTCGAGGCTCGACGACCGCAGCCGCCGCATCATCGAGGCGCGCTGGCTGCGCGAGGACGACACGGCCGCAACCCTGCAGGAGCTGGCGAACGAGTACGGCGTGTCCGCCGAACGGATCCGCCAGATCGAGAGCAAGGCCCTGAAGACGATGCGCACGCAGATGGCGTCGCTGCAGTAGCGCCGACGCCGCTCCCTGCCCAAGACGCCGGCCCCGTGCCGGCGTCTTCCTTTCTGCGGCGTCCCGGCCGCGGCGCGGCGATCAGAGCTCGACCTGCGTGCCGAGCTCGACGACGCGGTTGGTCGGGACGTGGAAGAATTCCGAGGCCTTGGTGGCGTTCTTGGACATCGAGACGAACAGCTTCTCGCGCCACAACGCCATCCCCGGCGACACGGTCGCGATCAGGGTCTCGCGCGAGACGAAGAACGACGTCTCCATCATGTCGAAGGCGAAGCCCCTGCGTCCGCAGTCCTCCAGCAGCCCGGGAACGTCGGGTTCGTCCTTGAACCCGTAGCTGGCCGTCATCTGGTAGAACTCGCAGCCCAGCGCCTTGATCTCGGTGCGATCGCGCTCGGCGACGTAGGGAATGTCCTTGGTGACGATGGTCAGGAAGATGACCCGCTCGTGCAGCACCTTGTTGTGCTTGAGGTTGTGCAGCAGCGCATGCGGCACGCGGTCCGCGGTCGACGTCAGGAACACCGCGGTTCCAGGAACGCGCGTGGGCGGCGAGGCTTCGATGCTCTGGATGAACAGGTCCAGCGGCATCGCGTCCTCGGCGAGGCGCATCATCAGGATCGCCCGGCCGCGCTTCCAGGTCGTCAGCAGCGTGAACACCGCGCCCCCGATGGCCAGCGGAAACCAGCCGCCGTCGGGAATCTTGAGCGAATTGGAGGCAAGGAAGGTGAGGTCGACGACGAGCAGCGGCGCGGTGACCAGCGCCGCCACCCATTTGGGCCAGCGCCAGATGCGCCGCATGACGACGAAGATCAGGATGGAATCGATCAGCATCGCCATCGTCACCGCGATGCCGTAGGCGCTCGCGAGATTGTCCGACGTGCGGAATCCCAGGACCAGGGCGATGATCGCGACCAGCAGCATCCAGTTGATGAACGGAACGTAGATCTGCCCGATCGTGCGCTCCGACGTGTGCTCGATGGTCAGGCGCGGGCAATATCCCATCTGGATCGCCGCGCGCGTCAGCGAGAACGCGCCGGAGATCACGGCCTGCGACGCGATGATGGCGGCGGCGGTCGCAAGGAGCAGCAGGGGCATGCGGCCCCACTCGGGCGCCAGCAGGTAGAACGGATTCTGGATCGCCGAAGGATCGCCCAGGATCAGCGCCCCCTGGCCGAAGTAGTTGAGGAGCAGCGCCGGCATCACCAGCAGCAGCCACGCACGGCGGATCGGGCTCCTGCCGAAATGGCCCATGTCGGCATACAGCGCCTCGGTGCCGGTCACCGCGAGCACGACGGCGCCCATCGCGACGAACGCGGTGCCGGGATTGGCGATCGCGAACCTCGCCGCATAGACCGGGTCGAGCGCCGCCAGCACCGTCGGGTGGCGCAGGATCTCCAGCGCGCCCAGCACGCCCAGCGCGACGAACCACAGGAGCATCACCGGCCCGAATACCGCCCCGAGGCTCGCGGTTCCCTTGCGCTGGACCCCGAACAGGACGACGAGGATCACGACGCTCACCGGGACGATGAACGGATGCATCGCCGGCGCGATGACCCCCAGGCCCTCGACCGCGCCCAGCACGGTGATCGCCGGCGTGATCATGCCGTCGCCGTAGAACATCGCGGCTCCGAAGATGCCGAGGCCGACCAGCCACCAGCGCAGCCGTCCGCGATCGGCCACCCCGCGCGAGACCAGCGCCGTCAGCGCGAGGATTCCGCCTTCGCCCCGGTTGTCGGCGCGCATGATCAGCGCGATGTACTTCAGCGTCACGACGATCAGCAGCGCCCATACGATCGCCGACAGGACGCCCAGCACGTTGTCGTGGGTCAGCGAGAGGCCGTAGGGCCCGGTGAACGCGGTGCGCAGCGTGTAGAGGGGGCTCGTGCCGATGTCGCCGTAGACGACGCCGATCGCGCCGACGACGAGCGGCAGCATGCGCGCCTGCCCTCCGGCGGTAGCGGTCGAAGTGGTCACGATCGGAGCGCCGGCCCGCGTCAGGTCGCGCTGCTGTCGTCCGTACGACGCGAGAACCGGATGTTGAGCTGCTTCAACTTGCGGTAGAGATGCGTTCGTTCGAGCCCGGCCTTCTCCGCGACCTTGCTCATGTTGCTCTGCTCGCGGCCCAGAAGCTGCTCGAAATAGATGCGCTCGAACGCCTCGCGCGCCTCGCGGAGGGGCAGCTCGAAGAAGCGGGTCGTGATCTCCGGCGCGATCACCTGGTTGGGCGATGCCGTCTCGCCGAGCAGCCGCTTGACGTGGTCGGGCGTGATCTCGCCGCGCACGACCAGCATGTTGGCGACGACGTTGCGCAGATGGTCGAGGTTTCCCGGCCAGTACGCGTTCGAGAGCGCGGTCAGCGCGGCGGGCGACAGCGTCGCGAGCAGCGGCTGCGCGCGCTCGCCGGCGGACGACTCGCGCCAGTAGCGCTCGATCAGCGCCGGGATGTCCTCGCGGCGCGCACGCAGCGGCGGCAGCACGACCGCGCCCGAGGAGAGCTGGGCGAGCAGGGCCGCGTCGAACCGTCCCTCGGCAGCGAGGTTCGCGAGCGGCTCGCTCGAGGTCGCGACGAGCACGATGTTGTGCTTGTCGAGCTTGGGCAGCAGGAAGGCGAGGCCCTTCTGCTCGGCCCGCGAATACTGGCCGATCTCGGCGCAGTAGAGCACGCCCTCGCGCGCCTCCTCGAGCAGGAGCATCGGGTTGTTGGCGAGCCGGGCGCCGTTGGCCAGCGCGACGAACGGCGTCCCCTGCACCTCCAGCGCCCTCGCCGCGGTGTCGTGGCCGGTGCCGGATTCGCCGAGGATCAGGATCGGCCTGCGTGCGGCGAGCAATCCCTCGAGGGCACGCTCGGCCTCGCGCATCGCGGTCCCGGTGCCCAGCGCGGCAAGCGAGACGCGCCGGGGTTCGTTCGCGGCGACGGTCTTGAACGCGCGTGCGATCGTCGACAGGAGCTTCGACAGGCCGATCGGCTTCTCCAGGAAATCGAACGCGCCGATCTTGGTCGCCTCGACGGCGGTCTCGATCGTGCCGTGCCCCGACATCATCACCACGGGCATGGTCAGCAGGCCCCCCGAGCCCCATTCGCGCAGCAGCGTCACGCCGTCGGTGTCGGGCATCCAGATGTCGAGCAGCACCAGCGCGGGCTGCTGTCGCTGCCGGTAGGCGCGCGCCTCGCCCGCATTCTCGGCGAGCGCGACGCGATAGCCCTCGTCCTGGAGGATCTCGAGCAGGAGCTCGCGGATCCCGACCTCGTCGTCGACGACGAGGATCTCCCTGGCGCGCGCGATGCGGGGGTCCATCATGCGGCGGCCGCCGACTTGAGGGCGCGGAAATGCAGGGTGACGCGCGCGCCGTGGGGAACGACGTTCTCCAGGGTCACGCGGCCCGCGTGTTCGTCGACGATCTTCTTCACGATTGCCAGTCCCAATCCAGTGCCTTTAGCCTTGGTCGTCACGTAGGGCTCGAAGGGATGCTCGAGCACGTTCGGTGCAAATCCCGGGCCGCGGTCGCCGAATGCGAGAGCCGCGTCCGTGCCGGTCACGGACAACGTGATGTCGATCCGCGGGTCGTCGACGCCGGACTGCGCGTCGATCGCATTCTGCAGCAGATTGTGGAACACCTGGCGCAGACGGGTGGGCTCACCCTGAATTATGACCGGCGCCTCGGGGAGCGCGAGCGCCACGTGCGGGCGCTGATTGTCGTACAGAGCCAGCACGTCGAGCAAGAGGGCGGCGACGTCGACCGCCTGCATCTGCCCGGGGCGCGGCTGGCGGGCATAGATCGCGAAATCGTCGACCATGTTCTTCATCGCCGCCACCTGGGAGACGATCGTCTGCGTGCCGCGCCG
Organism: Candidatus Levyibacteriota bacterium; assembly: GCA_050256935.1. Taxonomy (GTDB): domain Bacteria; phylum Pseudomonadota; class Gammaproteobacteria; order Burkholderiales; family Casimicrobiaceae; genus VBCG01. Next base: position 6,383 of record JBLMVY010000127.1, read on the forward strand.
CAGCGTGTCCTGGTCGCCCTCGTCCAGCCGCGGACCGAGCTTCACCGCGAGCCTCTCGGCGGAGAGCTGGATCGGCGTCAGCGGATTCTTGATCTCGTGGGCGAGGCGACGCGCGACTTCGGCCCAGGCGGCGTCGCGCTGCGCCTCCAGGAGCTCGGACACGTCGTCGAACACCGCGACGTAGCCCGGGACGGGCGCCCCGGGCAGCCGGGTTCCGCGCAGCAGCAGCGTGCGCGTCTGGCCAGCCACGGTCAGCGCGGCCTCGCGCTGCCATTGCCCGTCGCGCGAGCCGCGGAAGCCTTCGGCCAGGAGCTCGGCGAAAGGCGCCAGCGCCGGCAGCCGCCCGCCCCAGTCGGCGAGGGGCACGCCGGCGAGATCGGCGAAAGGCTGCTGCAGGATGACCGCCGCGCTGGGATTGGCCGTCCGCAGCCGGTAGCGGTCGTCGAACGCGAGGACACCCGACGACAGGTTGCCCAGAACGCTCTCGAGGTAGGCGCGGGTCATCTCGGTCGCGCGCTGCGATTCCTCGGTGCGGACCTTGGCGTCGGCGAGCTGCGAGGTCATGGTGTTGAACGACTCGGTGAGCACGCCGAGCTCGTCGGTCGACGTCACCGGCTGACGCCGCGTGAAGTCGCCGCCGGCGACGGCGCGCGTGCCTTCGGCGAGCAGGCCGAGGGGTGCTGCGAAACGCTCGGACAGCACGACGGCGAGCCCCAGCGCCGAGGTCAGCGCGAGCAGCAGCGTCAGGGTCAGCGTCACCTGGTACAGCCGCTTGAGCGCGTTGCGCGAGAACGTGATCTCCTGGTAGTCGCGCGCGCCCGCCTGCACCTTCTCCAGGTCCTGCGCGAGCGGACGCGGAACCCGCTCGACGACCTGCAGCACCCGCAGGGGATCGATGCGGTCGCTGCTGTTGACCGGCACCACGACGCGCAGCAGCAGACCGCCGTCGGAGGCCTGCTCGACCCGGGCGTAGGTCTGCTGCAGCCGCGCGCGCCGCAGCGCGTCGCCCGGCAGCGCCTCGGGAGGCATCAGCGAGCCGCCGATGCCGCCGACGGCGAGCACGGTCCCCGCGGGCGAGTAGAGCGCCGATTCGTAGACGCCCGCCTGCTCGGAGGCGCGATTGAGCGTCGAAGCCGCGGCACCCGGCGCATCGGCGAGCGCGGAGGCGATTGCCGTCGCGCGCGTCGTGGTCTCCCGCAGCAGGTAATCGAGGGAGCTGCGACCGAGATTGATGCCGCCATCGAGCGCCCGGTCGACGCGCACGTCGAACCAGCTCTCGATGCTCCGGCCCAGGAACTGCACCGAGACGGCGTAGACCAGCGCGCCGGGCAGCACGGCAACCAGCGAGAACAGCAGCACCAGCCGCAGCGCGAGGCGCGATCCGAATACGCCGGCGACGAGATTGCGTCGCAGCGCAATCAGCTGGCCGCCGACGACCGCCATCAGCAGCACGACCAGCGCGCCGTTGATGATCAGCAGCGTGTTGTAGTGGCCGGCGAACAGGTCGGTGTTCGCGGTCGCGGTGGCGAGCAGGAACAGGGCGATCGCCGCAATGCCGGCGAAGGTCAGCGAAAACCAGCGCAGGCGCCGGGACGCGAGGATGCTCGTCATGGCGTGAACGTGAACCGGTGCCAGTCGGACGAGAGCTGCCACTCGCTCGACGCGAGCGCGTTCACCTGGAAGGGCTTGGGCAGCTCGTTGACGTCGAGCCTCTCGCGGATCGCGGCCTGGTAGCGCGTGCCCTTGGTCAGCTCATCGGCGCGCGCCACCGGGCGCGATGCGACGCGCCCGAGGAAGCGCTGGACGTCGCCCAGCGAATCGAAGGCCTGGCCCAGCGGGCCGCTCGCGACCCGGTACTGCCGGGTCAGCGAGCTGTAGGACACGCGGTAGGTGATCGACCATTGCGCGATCTTCTCGTTGAACCAGAGGAAGCGCTCGCGCGCGAGCTCGAACTCGATCGTGAAGTACAGCGGAATCCCCTTGTCCAGGGCCTCCTCGAGCGTCGGCGTCAGCGCGAAGGCGAATTCGGCCGACAGCAGCACCTCGCCGTCCGCGATGCTGAGCGAGGCCTCGCGGACGGGAATGCTGTCGGCGAGCGCGCCCAGGGGCGAAAGCGCGATCGCGGCCCCGGCCGCCAGCGCCAGCAGGCGACGGCGCGTTGTCGAGGCCGGCGCAAGATCGCATTGGGGATTGGGCGGCATGCGGGGAGGACGCAAGTCGGCCCCGTTCCGGGGCGATGCCTGCGCGACGCGCAGATTGCGGGGGCGCCGCAGCAGCATCACGGGTTCTTGCCAAGCAGCGCGTAGAAGAACCCGTCCTGATTGTGGCGCGCGCCCGGAGGCGAAGGCAAGATTTGTCCGCCGCGATGGGGCACGGTGTCCGGCAATTTGAGGGTTTCGCGCAACGCCTCCGGGTGACCCGCGCAGAACTCGTCGACGCGATCGTCGTTCTCGGCCCGGAACACCGAGCAGGTCGCATAGAGCAGGCGGCCACCCGGGGCCAGCAGGGGCCAGGCAGCCGCGAGCAGTCGCGACTGCTCGCGGGCGAATGCCTGGACGTCGGCGGCGCGACGGCGCCACTTGATGTCGGGATGGCGCCGGACGATGCCCGATGCGGTGCAGGGCACGTCCAGCAGGATCCGGTCGTAGGGCTTGCCGTCCCACCAGGGTCCGGGATCCCTGGCATCGCCCTCGACGACGCGGACGCCGCGCCGATCGTGACCGAGGCGCAGCAGGTTCTCGCGCAGCCGGTCGAGCCGCGCTGCGTCCGAGTCGAGGGCGGTCAGATCGATGTCGGCGCATTCCAGCAGGTGGGTCGTCTTGCCGCCGGGCGCGGCGCAGGCGTCGAGCACGCGCATGCCGTCGGCGACGCCGAGCAAGGGGGCGGCGAGCTGCGCGCCCAGATCCTGCACCGCGAACGCACCGTCCTCGTATCCGGGGAGCTCGGTCACCGGTCTCGGCCTCGCGACGATCAGGCCCCGGTCTCCCACCTGCGTCGCATCGATGCCGGCCGCGGCGAAGCGCGCCATCAGCGCTTCCACGGTCGTCACCCGCAGGTTGACCCGCAGCGACAGCGGCGGCCGCGCATTGCCGGCCGCGAGAACCGCCTCCCAGTCCGCCGGATAGTCGCGGCGCAGGCGATCGATCCACCACTTCGGGTAGGAGTGGCGCGCGACCTCGTCGTCCTGCACGGCGGCGAGCAGGCCTTCGCGCTCGCGCAGGAACCTGCGCAGCATCGCATTCTCGAGGGCCTTGGCCGCGGGCCGCGCAAGCTGCCCGGCGGCCTCGACCGCGCGATCGACGACCGCGAACGCGGGCGCGCGGGTGTGCAGGATCTGGTAGAGCGCGACCGCGGTCAGCGACCGCAGCAGGACGTCGGGTATCGGATTGCGCGCGAGCCGGCGCGTGAGGGCCTCGAGCGTGCCCCAGTGCCGCAGCGTTCCGTAGGCGAGCTCCTGCACCAGCGTGCGGCCGCGCAGCGCGCTGCCGTCGTCGACCTCGGCCAGCGCGTCGGTCAGGCTCGCACCTCCGACGACCCGGGCGACCGCGCGCGCGGCCAGCGCCTGTTCGGTATGCATCTGCGGCGCCGCCTACCGCGGGGAATCGAAGCGCGACCCGGCGACGATCCGGCGGCCGGCCGCGAACGCGGCCGCCGACATCCGCCGGCCGCCCGCCGGCTGGACCTCGACGATGCGAAGGAGGCCGCGGCTGCCCGGGGGCCCGCACACGACGTCGATCCCGGCTGCGCCGACGGCGGCGACGGTTCCGGGGGCCACGTCGGCGAAGTCGACGCCGGCGGCGGCGACATCGACCGGCTCGGCCACCCACAGCTTGACGCCCGTCTCCCGCCACTGCGCCGTGACCCCGGGTGCGGGGGACATCGCGCGGATCCTCCGATCGATGGCGATCGGGGACGCGTTCCAGTCGATCGCGGCATCCGCGCGTCCGAGCTTGGCGGCGTAGGTGACGCCCGCTTCCGGTTGCGGACGGCTCCCGAGCCGACCGTCCCGTGCCAGCGCCGCCAGCGCGTCGACGATCGCCGCCGCGCCGAGATCCGCCAGGCGATCGTGCAGCGTCCCGGCGGTTTCGCGCCGACCGATGGCGATGGTGCGGGTGTCGACCATGGCGCCGGTGTCGAGGCCCTCGTCCATCCGCATGATCGTGATGCCCGTCGTCTCGTCCCCGGCCTCGATCGCCCGGGCGATCGGGGCGGCACCCCGCCACCGGGGAAGAAGGGAGGCGTGGATGTTGAGACAGCCGTGGGTCGGCCAGTCGAGGACCGCGCGCGGCAGGATCAGCCCATAGGCGGCGACGACCAGCACGTCGACCGCGATGTTCGCGAGCTCGGCCTGCGCCGCCGGATCCCGGAGCGTGCGCGGCTGCAGGACCGGGAGCCGCCGGGTCTGCGCGAATCGCTTCACCGGGGAGGCGGCGAGTGCCAGGCCTCGGCCCGATGGCCTATCGGGCTGGGTGAGCACCACCGGTATCGTGTGTCCTGCGGCGTGGATCGCCGCAAGCGCGCGCGCGGCAAATTCCGGCGTGCCGGCGAAACCCACGCGCATGCGCTTGGCGCCGGCTCAGCCGGCGAGCTGGTGTTTCTTGCGCATTCGGGCGGCGAGCCGGGTGCGCTTGAGCGGCGACAGGTATTCGACGAAGACCTTTCCGCGCAGATGGTCCATTTCGTGCTGCACGCAGACGGCGAGCAACCCCTCGGCGTCGAGCTCGAAGGTCTCGCCGTGCTCGTTCTGCGCGCGGACCCGGATGCGCTCGGCGCGCGTGACCTTGTCGTAATAGCCGGGAACCGAGAGGCAGCCTTCCTCGTTTTCGGCCTCGCCCTGGGCCTGCAGGAGCACCGGATTGATGAACACCCGCAAGTCGTCACGGGCATCCGAAATGTCGATCACGATCACTTGTTTGTGAACGTTCACTTGCGTCGCAGCCAAGCCCACGCCAGGCGCCGCGTACATGGTCTCGGCCATGTCGACGACCAGCTTGCGGATCTCCGGCGTCACCGCAGCGACCGGGGCTGCAACCTTTTTGAGACGCGGATCGGGGTATTCGAGGATCGGAAGCAGGGCCATGTGCGCTTTGGCTTGCCAAATGCAAGTTCCAGATGCAGAATCGTCTTTAAGTCCTTATTTTGTGGCGGTTTAGGACGTTAGCAAGTCCGCCCCACCCGAAAGAGGCCATATGCGTCAATACTTTACCACAGTCTCGCGCCTGACCGCGATTTGCGCGCTCCTCTGCATCGCGGTCGGAAGCACGACGGCGCGCGCCCAGACGATCCCGCTCGCGGACAACCCCCCGTCGAGCTACACGGTCCAGAAAGGCGACACGCTGTGGGGGATCGCCGGCAAGTTCCTCAAGCAACCCTGGCGCTGGCCCGAGCTGTGGCGGATGAACCGGGAGCAAATCCGCAATCCGAACCTGATCTATCCGGGCGACGTCATCAAGCTGGGCAGCGTCAACGGGCAGCCCGAGCTGTTCCTCGAGCGCCACACGGTGAAGATGTCGCCGTCGGTTCGCGTCGCGCCGCTCGCCGAGCGGGCGATTCCCGCGATCCCGCAGGCCGACATCGAGCCCTTCCTCACCCGCCCGCTGATCACCGGCCCCGGCGGACTCGACCAGGCGGCCGAGATCGTCGCCGGCCACGACGATCGCGTCGTGCGCGGGCAGGGTGACGTCGTCTACGTGGCGGGACTCGATTCCACCGGAGGCGACCTCTGGTACATCTACCGGCCCGGCCAGCGGCTGGTCGACACCGATGGCCAGACGCTAGGCTACGAAAACCGCTTCCTGGGCACCGCGCGCGTCGACAAGTTCGGCCGGCCTGGCGAGGCATCGACCGCGCGCATCGAGTCGGCCACCGAGGAAATCGTCATCGGCGACCGGCTGGTTCCCGCGCCGCGGGAAGTGATCCAGAACTACGTCCCGCATGCCCCCGATCACCTGATCGACGGCTACATCCTGAAGCTCGCGAACGATGCCTCGGAGACGGGGCGCGGCTACGTCGTCACCCTCGACCGCGGCTCGGAGGACGGGCTCGACGTCGGCAGCGTGCTCGCGATCTACCGGGTCATCGCACCGGTTCGCGATCCGCGGCCGGGCCAGGAAGGGCCGTCGACCATGTTCCCGAACCTCGACAACACGACGGTCTTCGCCCCGCCCAAGTACCTCAACATCCCCGACGAGCGCGTCGGCATCCTGATGGTCTTCCGGGTGTTCGACCGCGTGTCCTATGCGCTGGTCGTCAACTCGACGGGCGCGGTGCGCGTCGGCGACTACGTCCGCACTCCCTGAGACCGGCGTCCCGCCGGCGGTCCGCCGCCGGCCGGTGCGCGGCAACGGGTTGCCCGCGAGGGCGTAGAGGACCCGGTGCCCGCCGATTCGCACACCCTCGCGTGGGCCGGGCTCGCCGCGAGGACGCTACCCCAGCGTGCGCTCGTCGCGTTGCTTCGCAGCTTCGGCGGACCGGAAGCGGTGCTCTCCGCCTCCCGCGCCCAGCTGTCGCGCACCGTCGCCCCGGCGATCGTCGACCGTGTGCTCGCACCGGCGCCCGGCGCCGACCTCGAGTCGGTTGCGCACTGGCTCGAGGATCCCGCACATTCGCTGATCGCCTGGGACGATTCCGACTATCCGCGCGCGCTGCTCGACGTGGGCGACGCCCCGCCCGTGCTGTTCCACGTCGGCCGGCGTGATCTGCTGAACGCCCC
>JBLMVY010000128.1:0-7619 GCA_050256935.1 Candidatus Levyibacteriota bacterium
GCGCCGAACCGCGAGCAGCGGATGGCGCAGATCAAGGCCGAGCGCGCAGCCTGGGACGAGGAGCTCGCGGGATGGAACCAGGAGAAGGATCCCTGGAGCCTCGAGGTGGCCAGGGACTCGAAGTACATGCACCCCCGGCAGATGCTGCGCGAGCTCGAGAAGGCGATGCCCGCCGACGCGATGGTGTCCACCGACATCGGCAACATCTGCCAGGTCGCGAACAGCTATCTCAAGTTCGAGAAGCCGCGCAGCATGTTCGGCGCGATGATGTTCGGCAACTGCGGCTACGCGTTCCCGACCATGATCGGCTGCAAGGTCGCCGCGCCGGATCGCAGCGCGGTCGCCTACGTCGGGGACGGCGCCTGGTGCATGAGCTTCGGCGAGATCCTCACCTGCGTCCGCGAGAACATTCCGGTCACGGCGGTTGTCTTCAACAACCAGCAGTGGGGCGCCGAGAAGAAGAACCACGTCGACTTCTACAACAACCGGTTCCTGGGCGTGAACCTCGAGAACCCGAGCTTCGCCGGCATCGCGCGCTCGATGGGTGCCGAGGGCGTGACCGTCGATCGGCTGTCGGACGTCGGCCCGGCGCTGCGCGACGCCTGCAAGGCGCAGAAGGAAGGCAAGACCACGATCGTGGAGATGATGTGCACGCGCGAGCTCGGGGATCCGTTCCGGCGCGATGCGCTCCGCAAGCCCGTACGCACGCTCGACAAGTACAAGACATACGTCTGAACCGGACGCCGGCATGCGCGCCGGAAACCAGAACAAGCGGCGCGCATCCGGACGGTGACATGTGAGGCCAACCAGGAGGAGGGCAGCATGAAACGCAGGGCATTGCTGTTGCAGGGCCTGCTCGCAGCGGGCATCGCGCTGGGCGCATCGGCCGCGCTCGCGCAGGAGCACTATCCGTCGCGACCGGTGGAAACCATCGTTCCGTGGGGGCCGGGCGGCGGCGCCGACCAGCTCGCGCGCCTGTCGTCCAAGCTGCTCGAGCCGATGCTGAAGACGTCGTTCCCGGTGGTCAACGTGCCCGGCGCGACCGGCGCCACCGGGATGACCAAGCTGCTGTCCGACCAGGCCGACGGATATTCGATGGCCGTCTACATCGCGGACACGAACGCGCTGCTCGCGAGCCCGACGCCGCGGTGGAAGCTCGCCGACCTGCAGCCGATCGCCGTGATGATGCAGGTTCCCTCGTTCCTGTTCGTCGCCGAGAACAGCCCGATCAAGGACTGGGCGCAGTTCGAGAAGGCCGCAAGGGCGAAGCCGAACACGCTCAGGGTCGCGACACTGGGCTTCGGCAGCGTCGACGACATGACGCTCTCCTATCTCGCGTCCAAGGGCATCAAGGTCGTCGAGGTTCCCTATGCCAAGCCCAGCGAGCGCTACGTGTCGGTGATCGGCGGCCACGTCGACGCGCTCTACGAGCAGGCGGGTGACGTGCGCCAGTTCATCCTCAACAAGCAGATCCGGCCGATCATCATCTTCGCCAAGGATCGCCTCCCCGCGTTCAAGGACGTCCCGTCCTCGCACGAGCTCGGCTACGACATCACGCTGCCGCAGTTCCGCTCGTTCGTCGTCAAGGCGGGGACGCCCCCCGATCGCGTCAAGGTGCTGAGCGATGCGATGGCCAAGGTCGCGGCCGACCCCGAGTACAGGAAGTTCCTCGAGGAGCAATTCGCGGCGAAGGACAGCTTCATCCCGGCGGACAAGGCGGAGGCGTTCCTCCAGACCCAGCTCGCCGACATGAAGGCGGCGCAGGCAGCGGCGAAGAAGCCCTGACCGCAGCGCGCATTCGAGCGATGTTGCACAAGCTGAAGGGCGCGCTGCCCTACGCGGCGCTGGCGGCCGGCGCTGCGTATCTCTACGGCCGGGCCGCGCACTTCGAGTACTCGCCGCGTCCGGGCGAGCTCGGTCCCGACGTCTGGCCGCGGGCGATTCTGGTGCTGCTGATCGGCATCTGCGCCTGGGAGGTGCTGCGCCGGCTGTTCTTCGCCGGCGCGGCGGTTCCCGCACCGCACCCCGCCGCGGATGCCGCGGACGATGCCGACGAGGCGCCGCGCCACCTGCCGCTGCTCCTCGGCGGCATCGGGCTCACCGCGCTCTACGTGCTGGGCATGGGTGTGCTGGGTTTCTTCCTCGCGACGGTCCTCTATCTCGCGCTGTTCATGTGGATAGGGCGCTATCGCCGCCACGGCGTCATCGCCGCGACGTCCGTCATCGGCAGCCTGGCGTTCGTCTACGTGTTCATGAAGATCGTCTACGTGTCGCTGCCGCTGGGGATCGGGCCGTTCAAGAAGCTGTCGGTCGCAATCCTCGCCGCGCTCGGCATTCACTGAGGACAACAGCCTCATGCTCGATGCTGCACATCAGCTCGCCCTGGGGTTCCTGCAACTGCTGACGCTCGCCAATGCGATGTCGCTCATCGTCGGGCTGGTGGTCGGCATGCTGGTCGCGGTCCTTCCCGGCCTCACGCTGGTGATGGGGGTGGTGCTGGCGCTGCCTTTCACCTACGGGATGGGGGTCACGTCGTCGATCATCCTGCTGACGGCGATGTACCTGTCCGGGACCTACGGCGGCGCGTTCACGTCCATCCTGTTCCGCATTCCCGGCGAACCCCTCGACGTCCCCCTGCTGTGGGACGGCTACCCGATGGCCCGCCAGGGTCGGCCCGCCCAGGCGCTCGGCTGGACCCTGCTGGCGGCGCTGTGGGGCGGCCTGATCACCGCGGTCTCGGCGGTCGTGCTGGCGGTGCCGTTCGCGAAGTTCGCGCTGCGCTTCGATGCACCCGAGTATTTCGCGATCGTCATGTTCGGGCTGACCGGCGTGGTGGCGCTGGGCGGCGCGTCGATGGTCAAGGCCCTGATCAGCCTGTGCATCGGCCTGCTGCTGGCGACGGTCGGCGTCGACGACACCTACGGCGCCGATCGCTTCACCTTCCACGTCCCGATCCTCAAGGACGGCATCGAGTACCTGACCGTCATGGTCGGCGCCTATGGCCTGGGAGAGGTGCTCGCGCGGATGGAGCAGGGTTTCGCCACGCCGCCGATGGACGGCGGCGGGAAGATCGAGACCCACCTGCCGAAATGGCGCGACATCTGGGCGCTGCGGCCGACCATCGGGCGCAGTTCGCTGATCGGCATCATCTGCGGGATCGTGCCCGGAGCGGGGGCGACCGTCGGCTCGTTCGTCGCCTATGGCACCGAAGCCCAGTATGGCAAGCGCCGCGACAAGCTCGGCACCGGCATCCCCGAGGGCATCGTCGCGCCGCAGGTCGCCTCGACCGCGACCGTGGGCGGCCACATGGTGCCGCTGCTCGCACTCGGCATCCCGGGCAGCGGCGCCACCGCGGTGATCCTCGGTGCCTTCCTGCTGCACGGTGTCCAGCCCGGTCCGCAGATCTTCCAGACCGAGGCCGGCATGGTGTACACGATCTTCGCGTCGATGTTCGTCGCGGTCATCGGCATGTGCCTGCTCGGATATTTCGCGATCAAGCCACTGGTGCGAGTGCTGGCGCTACCCGAGGCGGTGACGTCGGCCTTCGTCGCGCTGTTCTGCTTCGTCGGCGCCTACAGTGCGCGCAACAGCGTCACCGACCTGTGGATGATCGTGATCTTCGGCGTCGTCGGCTACCTGTTCGAGCGCAACCGCTTTCCGATCGCCCCGATGGTGCTGGGCTGCATCCTCGGGCCCGTCGCCGAGACGGCGTTCATGACCAGCATGATCGCCAACAAGAACGACTGGACGGTGTTCTTCACCCGCCCGATCAGCGGGACCGTGATGGTCCTGACGGTTCTCGCGCTCGCCTGGCCGGCGATCCGCCACCTGCGCCGGACGGTGCGCGCGGCAAGGAGACCGGGCGCGCTCGCGACGGCCGGGGGTAAAGTGCAGCCATGAGCGCGGCACCGCAGACCCATCCATCTCCTGCCGAGGAGGTCGCGGCGCTGATCCGGCGCGCGCGCGCGGCGCAGGCCGAGTACGAGGGCTGGCCGCAGTCGCGCATCGACGATGCGGCGCTGGCCTGCGGCTGGGCGATCATGAAGCCCGAGAACAACCGGGCGCTCGCCGAGATGGCCGTGCGCGACACGGGGCTGGGCAACGTCGCCGACAAGGTCCTGAAGAACCACCGCAAGACGCTGGGGCTGCTGCGCGACATCAAGGACGTGCGGACGGTCGGCGTCATCGCCGAATATCCGGAGCGCGGCGTCACCGAGATCGCGCGGCCGGTGGGCGTGGTCGCCGCGATCACGCCGTCGACCAACCCGGCCGCGACGCCCGCGAACCAGATCATCAACGCCCTCAAGTGCGGCAATGCGATCATCCTCGCGCCGTCGCCCAAGGGCTATTCGACTTGCCAGGCGCTGCTCGGATACGTGCATGCCGAGTTGCGCAGGGTCGGGGCGCCGCTCGACCTCGTGCAGATGCTGCCGTCACCGGTGACCAAGGAGGCGACCTACGAGCTGATGCGCCAGGCCGACCTGATCGCCGCGACGGGGTCGCAGGCGAACATCCGCGCCGCGTATTCGAGCGGCAAGCCCGCGATCGGCGTCGGCCAGGGCAACGTCGTGTCGATCGTCGACGCGAGCGCCGACGTTGCGGACGCCGCGGCGAAGATCGCGCGCTCCAAGACTTTCGACAACGCCACCTCCTGCTCGTCGGAGAACTCGGTCGTCATCCTCGCGTCGGTTCGCGACGCGATGCTGCGCGAGCTCGCGGCCCAGGGCGGCGTGATGCTCGACGCCGACGAGAAGGCGCGCCTGCAGGCCCTGATGTTCCCGGGCGGCAAGCTGGGCCCGGCGGCCACCGCGCAATCGGCAGCGCGCATTGCGGCGCTTGCCGGACTGGAGCGACCGGCCGCGCGCGAGGCGCGCTTCCTGATGGTCGAGGAGACGGGGACGGGGCCTGCGTTCCCGTTCTCGGGCGAGAAGCTCGCACCCGTGCTCACCGTCTACGCGGCAGAGGACCTCGACGAGGCCTGCGCGCTGACCCGGCGGATCTACGACTACCAGGGCAAGGGGCACTCGGTGTCCATCCACACCCGCGACGAAGCCCATGCGCTGCGCCTGGGGCTCGAGCTGCCGGTCGCGCGCGTGATCGTCAACCAGGCGCATTGCATCGCCACCGGCGGCAGCTTCGACAACGGCCTGCCGTTCTCGCTGTCGATGGGATGCGGGACCTGGGGTGGGAACAGCTTCTCCGACAACATGCACTGGCGCCACTTCCTGAACATCACCCGGATCGCACGGCCGATTCCCGAGAGGGTTCCCGACGAGGACGAGATATTCGGGGCATATCGCGCGAAGTACGGCAGCTAGGGCGCGCCGGGATGCCTGCAATCGGGAGAGGCTGCGGCCGTGCCTGACACCCTCCGCGACCTGGTCGACGTCAGGGCGGCGGCCAGAGCCTCGGGCGTTTGGCTTATCGCTCCCGAGACCGGGCGCGAGCTCACGTTCGGGGGCCTGCGCGAATCGTCGCGCCGGCTCGCGGCCTTCCTCGCCGCACGGGGGATCGCCCCGGGCGAGCGCGTCGCGACCTTCATGGGCAACGGCCTGCAGACGGCGAGGCTGTTCGTCGGGGTCATGTACGCGGGGCGCGTGGTCACGCCGCTCAATCTGCTCGCGCAGGCTTCGCAACTCGACTACGTGCTCGCGCACAGCGACGCGCGGCTGGTGTTCGTCGCGCCGGTCGAGCGCGAGCGTCTTTCCGCCGCCGCTGCGCGCGCGGGCAGGCCGATCGAGATCGTCGCCGTCGATCCCGATGGCGACGAGTTCATCGACCACGCTCCGTGCGGCGACGACGCGCTCGCGCCCTGCCGCGCCGGCGACGACGCGCTGATGATGTACACGTCGGGGACCACCGGCGTCCCCAAGGGCGTCGTGCTGACCCAGGGCAACGTGACCGCGGGCGGGCGATTCGTTTCGCAGGCGCACGAGCTCGGCGAGCGGGACCGGGTGCTCGCGGTGCTGCCCCTCTATCACATCAACGCGCAGATCGTCACCGCCGTCGCGCCGCTGGTGCACGGCGGCAGCCTGGTGATGCCGCGCAGGTTCTCGGCCAGCGACTTCTGGAGCCTCGCCTGCGGGCACGGCTGCACGTGGATCAACGTCGTCCCGACGATCATCTCCTACCTGCTCGCGGGCGCGGATCCGCGCGCGGCCGGACTCGACCTGTCGCGGATACGGTTCTGCCGCTCGGCGTCGGCGCCGCTGCCGCCGGAGCTGCACCGGGCCTTCGAGGAGCGCTTCGGCATCGGCATCATCGAGACGATGGGCCTGACCGAGACCGCCGCGCCGGTGTTCACCAATCCGCTCGATCCGGCGAAGCGCAAGATCGGCAGCCCTGGGCAGGCGTTCGGCAACGAGGCGAAGGTCGTCGATCCCGCGAGCGGCCGCGATCTTCCCGACGGCGAGGCGGGCGAGATCATGATCCGCGGCGCCAACGTGATGAAGGAGTACTACAAGTCGCCCGAGGCGACCAGCAAGGCGCTGGAGCCCGACGGCTGGCTGCACACCGGCGACCTCGGGCTGCGCGATCGCGACGGGTTCTACTTCATCACCGGACGGCTCAAGGAGCTCATCATCAAGGGCGGCGAGAACATCGCGCCGCGGGAGATCGACGAGGCGCTCTACCGCCACCCGGCGGTGCTCGAGGCGGCGGCGGTGGGCATTCCCGATCCGCATTACGGGCAGGAGATCCTCGCCGCGGTGGTGGTCAAACCCGGCATGTCGGTGAGCGAGGACGAGCTGCGCGCTTTCTGCGAAACCGAGCTCGGGCGCTACAAGATGCCCAGGGTCATCCGCTTCATGCGCGAGTTGCCCAAGGGACCGTCGGGCAAGGTCCAGCGTCTCAAGCTGCTCGATTCCTGACCGGGCGCCGCGGACGCGTCGGCCCTAGCGGCAGGCGCGCAGCTGCCGCCCACCCCCATCCCCGGGGCCGCGGCCTCAGGCCATTCGCACGAAAAGCCACAGCGCGCCGATCAGCATCGGCTGGTGCAGCAGGTAGACGGCGAGGCTGTGCCGGCCGAGAAAGCCCAGGACCGCCGGCGCGCGCGAGAGCGGGGTGAGGGCCGCGAAGCTGCTGCGGACCAGCGCGTGGCCGGCGGCGACACCCAGCAGCAGCACCCCGGTCCAGGGGAACAGCGGCACGTAGTCCTCGGTCGGCGGCTTGGCTGTCATGAAGCCCAGCCAGCCCAGCGTCCGGTTGTCGAACGCCGCGTGCCGGAACGCGAGGCCCGCGACGACGATCGCGACGCCCGCCGCGGCGGCGAGCACGGGCCTGCGCAGCAGCGGCCGCGCGACGAGCAGCGAGACCGCGATCGCGTGCAGCACGCCGAACCAGATCCAGGTCTGCGGGAACATCAGGTGGCTGCCTGCGCTCACCGCGAGCGCAGCGGCTGCGATCACGCCGATGTGGGCGAGCCAGCGCGTCCCGCCGGGGCGCTGGCGGTCGGCGAGCACCGCGCTGGCGCCCGCGACCAGCAGGAAGGTCGACAGGATCAGCGTGCGGGCGGTGATCCAGCGCCAGTCGTGCTCGAGGTCGGCGCGCAGGAAGCCGAAATAGCGCAGGTCGAAGCAGAAGTGGTAGATCGCCATCGCGACGATCGCGATCCCGCGCAG
>JBLMVY010000129.1:0-4695 GCA_050256935.1 Candidatus Levyibacteriota bacterium
AGGTTATCGAACATGGGATTCCTGCCCCGTGGCGCCGCGGTCGGTTGCGCGCGGACGCTGAGGTAAACTTGATTGGCGATGATCATTCTACTGCACGTGCTCGTCGCGGCGATCTACGCAGTGGCCGCGTGGGCGCTGTGGCCGCGAAGCCCCGCGCAGGCGCCTGCTCACCGCAGGGCCGGGCTGGGGATGCTCGCCGGCGCGCTGGTCCTCCACGGCGTCGCGATCTTTCAGGCCGTCGCGCGCCCCGACGGGCTCGACCTGTCGCTGGTCAACGCCCTGTCGCTGGTCGCGGGGCTCGCGGTCCTGGTCGCGTGGCTGACCGGCGTGATGCGCACGCTCCCTGGCGTGACGGCGGTCGTGCTCCCGGTCGCCGCCGGCTGCGTGCTGCTTCCGCCGCTCGCCGGCTCGCCGCACCGGATTCCCTACGTGGACGCACCCTGGGCCGCAGTGCACATCGGGGTCGCGCTGGTCGGCTACGCCTTCCTGGTCGTCGTCGCGCTGCAGGCGCTGGTCATGACCGGGCTGGAGAAGCGCCTGCACCGCGGCCTGCCCGATCTGGCGACAGGGGCGGGCCCGCCGCTGCTGACCCTGGAGCGCTACCTGTTCCGGCTGATCACCGCGGGCTTCGTGCTGCTGACGCTGACCCTGGCGAGCGGCATCCTGTTCTCGGAGCAGCTGTTCGGCAAGCCGGTCGAATTCACGCACAAGAACGTGTTCTCGGTCGCCGGATGGCTCGCGTTCGCGATCCTGCTGTTCGGCCGCTGGCGCTATGGCTGGCGGGGTCGCACGGCGCTAAAATGGATTTTGGGTGGCACGGTGCTGCTCGCTCTCGGCTATCTGGGGAGCAAGTTCGTGCTGGAGATCCTGCTGCGCCGCTGAGGCCGCTTGGACGACATCCCTCTCGCTTCCCTCGGTCTCGCGCTGGTCGTCCTGTTGGTGGTGTCGGGCTTCTTCTCGATCGCCGAGACGGCGATGATGGCCGTCAACCGCTACCGGCTGAAGCATCAGGCGCAGCGCGGCGCGCGCGGCGCGCGCCTCGCCCTGGCGCTGCTCGCGCAGACCGACACGCTGCTGGGCGTCATCCTGCTCGGCAACAACCTGATCAACGCCGCTTCGGCAACGCTGGCCAGCGTGATCACCGTGCGCCTGTTCGGGCAGGGCCAATGGCCGCTCGCGCTGGGCACCATCGCCGTCACCTTCCTGATCCTGGTGTTCTCGGAGATCACTCCCAAGGTCGTTGGCGCCGCCTATGCCGACCGCCTGGCGCCGCTGGTCAGCTACGCCCTGGCGCCGATGCTCCGGGTGACGCGCCCGATCGTGTGGTTCGTCAACCTGTTCGTGCGCGCCATGCTGAAGCTGGTCGGCTTCAAGCCCGCCGCCGAGGCGTCGACGACGCTGACGCAGGAGGAGCTGCGCTCGCTGGTGCTCGAGGGCGCGCAGTATTTCCGCGGCAAGCACAAGACGATGCTTGCCAACCTGATGGACCTGGAGGCGATCAGCGTCGACGACGTGATGACGCCGCGCAGCCAGATCCATGCGCTGGACCTCTCGGAAAAGCCGGCGCTGGTGCGCCAGCAGCTCGCGACCTCGTACCACACCCGGCTGCCGGTGTACGACGGCTCGCTGGACAACATCGTCGGCGTGCTGCCGGTGAAGAGCGTCGTCCACATGCTCGCCGGCGGCGAGTTCGACGCCGAGCGCCTGCGAACGCTCCTGCGTCCGGCCTATTTCGTCCCGCTGGGAACGCCGCTGCTCACGCAGTTGCAGCAGTTCCAGGCCGACCGCCAGCGGATGGGGCTGGTCGTCGACGAATACGGCGAGCTGCAGGGCCTGGTGACCATCGAGGACATCATCGAGGAGATCATCGGCGAATTCACGACCCAGGCCCCGGGGGGTGCGCAGAGCTTCCGCCGCGAGCCCGACGGCAGCGTGATCGTCGACGGCATGGTCCCGCTGCGCAACCTCAACCGGCGCCTCGGCACCCAGTTCGCCCTCGACGGCCCCAAGACCCTGAACGGCCTGATCGTCGAGCATCTTGGGGAAATACCCGATGCGGGCATCAGTTTCGAGGTCGGGGGCCAGCGGGTGGAAATCCTGCAGACCCAGGACCGGGCGGTGAAGGTCGTGAAGCTCCTGCCGCCCGTCGGCCGGGCCACCGCGCCTTTACAAACCCAGGTCGAGCGGGCATCATCCTGACGGCAAGTTTTATGCGAATGGAATACGCAGGCGGGCCGGACCGGACCCGCGGCGTCGGCATGACAATTGCTTAAAAAGCTCTCGTTCTGACGTTCAACGCGAAAGTCGGGCAATCCCGCAAAACCGAAGCAGTCTCCGACACCGACATCGATGGCCACCCACGCCGCCACCCGCAACATCAGCGGACTCGCCCGCGCCCTGGCGCAGCACGGGGTGATGTCGGAATCCGAGGCGGAGGCGCTCCAGGCGCAGTCGCAGACCGCGGGAATCTCCTTCGCCGAGCAGGTCCTCTCCGGCAAGCGCCTGTCGGCGCAGCAGCTCGCGGTGTTCGCATCGCGCGCCTTCGGCGTGCCGCTCCTCGACCTGGCGGGCTTCGACCTCGACCAGGTCAACCGCGAGTACTTCGACACCCGGATGGCCCAGACGCGGCGCGTCCTGCCGCTGCACAAGCGCGGCAATCGCCTGTACGTCGCCACCTCCGATCCGGCGAACCTGCAGGCGCTGGACGAAGTCCGTTTCAAGACCAACCTGGTCGTCGAGCCGGTCGTCGTCGAGGACGACAAGCTGGCGCAGGCGATCGCCAAGATCGCCGAGGCCAGCGGCACCTCGCTGAAGGACATCGCGGCGCTCGAGGACATCGAGGTCGCGCTCGAGGAAGGCTCCCCGCAATCCTCGTCCTCCTCCGACGAGGAGAGCGAGGTCGAGGACGCCCCGGTCGTCCGCTACATCCAGAAGGTGCTGCTCGACGCCATCAGCGCGGGCGCCTCCGACATCCATTTCGAGCCCTACGAGCGCTACTACCGGATCCGCTACCGGCTGGACGGCGTGCTGATGGAGATCGCGCAGCCTCCGCTCGCCATCAAGGACAAGGTCGCCTCGCGGATCAAGGTGATCAGCAAGCTCGACATCTCGGAGAAGCGCGTGCCGCAGGACGGGCGGATGAAGCTCGTGCTGTCGAAGACGCGCGCGATCGACTTCCGCGTGTCGACCCTGCCCACGCTGTTCGGCGAGAAGATCGTCATGCGCATCCTCGATTCGTCGGGCATCAAGCTCGGCATCGAGGCCCTGGGCTACGAGCCCGAGCAGCAGAAGCTGCTGCTCGACGCGATCGCCCGCCCCTACGGCATGATCCTGGTGACCGGCCCGACCGGCAGCGGCAAGACGGTGTCGCTGTACTCGTGCCTGCACATCCTGAACCAGCCCGGCGTCAACATCGCGACCGCCGAGGACCCGGCGGAAATCCAGCTCCCGGGCGTCAACCAGGTCAACGTCAACGAAAAGGCGGGGCTCACCTTCGCCACCGCGCTGCGCGCGTTCCTGCGCCAGGATCCGGACGTGATCATGGTCGGCGAAATCCGCGACCTCGAGACCGCCGACATCGCGATCAAGGCGGCGCAGACGGGCCACCTCGTGCTGTCGACCCTGCACACCAACGACGCCCCGACGACCCTCACCCGGATGATGAACATGGGGGTGGCGCCGTTCAACATCGCCTCGTCGGTGCACCTGATCACCGCCCAGCGCCTGGCGCGCAAGCTGTGTCCGCACTGCAAGCGCCCCGAGGACATCCCGCCCGAGGCGCTGCTGCGCGCAGGCTTCGACGAGAAGGATCTCGACGGCAGCTGGCAGCCTTTCGGACCCGTCGGCTGCGAGCACTGCAAGGACACCGGCTACAAGGGCCGCACCGGCATCTATGAAGTGATGCCGATCAGCGACGACATGCGCCAGCTGATCATGCGCAACGGCAATTCGCTGGAGATCGCCGAGCTGGCGCGAAGCGAAGGCATGCGCAACCTGCGCCAGTCCGGGCTGCTCAAGGCCCGGGCCGGCATGACGTCCCTCGAGGAAATCGAGGCCGTGACCAACGAGTGAACGCGTAGCGCCCGCATCCAAGGACACCGCCATGGCCACAGCCGCCGTTCCCCGCAGCAGCCAGAAACCGCGCGAATTGACCTTCATCTGGGAAGGCGTCGACCGCAACAGGAAACCGGTGCGCGGCGAGATGCGGGCGATCTCCGAGACCGTCGCGACGAGCAATCTGCGCCGGCAGGGGATTCGCGTCGAGAAGATCAAGCGCCAGTCGTTCCGCGGCGGCCGCTCGATCGGCGACAAGGACATCACGTTCTTCACGCGCCAGCTCGCGACGATGCTGAAGGCCGGCGTCCCGCTGCTGCAATCGTTCGACATCATCGCCCGCGGCCACAGCAACGCGCGCTTCTCGCGCCTGATGCTCGATCTCAAGAACAAGGTCGAGACCGGCTCGAGCCTGTCGCAGGCCTTCCGCGAGCACCCCAGCCACTTCGATCCGCTGTACTGCAACCTCGTGCAGGCCGGCGAGACGGCGGGCATGCTCGACGGGATCCTCGACCGCCTCGCGACGTACAAGGAAAAGATCCTCGCGATCAAGAGCAAGATCAAGTCGGCGCTGTTCTACCCGATCTCGGTCATCGTCGTCGCGATCGTCGTCGTGTGGGTGATCATGGTCTTCGTGATCCC
>JBLMVY010000130.1:0-5720 GCA_050256935.1 Candidatus Levyibacteriota bacterium
TGCGCGGCGCGACGAGGCCGCCATGCTCGAGGATCACCTGTCGGCGCTGTGCGAGACGATGCGCCTGCTGATTGCCGGCGACGGCGACCGCGGGCCGGCGCCAATCGCGACCCAGCGCGCGATCTTCGAGCGCTATCTGGCCCCTTGGGTGTTCGAATGCTGCGCCGCAATAGGGGAATGTACTATTGCCAATTACTACGCGCACGTTGCAGAATTTGCCCAAGAATTCATGGCGATCGATCGTGATGCGCTCGCCATGGACTGACCGAACCAACATCACGGAATGCCCGATATCCTTGGGAGGGCTCCATGCCTGACGCATCGCGGCACGATGATTCCGCAACTCCCGAACCCCGGCAGCAGCCCGACCTCCGTCGCCGCCGCTTCCTGATGGCCTGCGGCGCGGGCGCGGCGGGCGCCGCCGCAGCGACGCCCGCCGTGTCCAATTCCGCGGCCATCGTCGCCCCGACGGCGACCCAGCGCGACGCCAACGGCTATCGCGAAAGCGATCACATCCGCAGCTACTACGCGAGCACGCGCCTGTAGGCGATGAGCGCGGCAAGTTGTGGCGGTCGGGTCAACATGCCAGTCGACCCGGGCGAATTCGGCATCTAGCAGGAGAGACCCATGCTGCTCACGCGCAAGACCGATCCCCTCCGCGGCGCCGCTCCGCGTCTCGCCCGATCCGCGGGCGGCCGCGTTCCGACGATGGACCGGCGCAGCTTCCTCAAGCGGTCCGGGCTCGCGGCAGGCGTGGGCGCTTTCGCCAGCCAGTTGCCGTACGGGACGATGCGCAAGGCGGAGGCTGCCGACGAAGCCGGGCAGGTCAAGCGCGAGGTGCACCGCACCGTGTGCACGCACTGCTCGGTGGGCTGCGCCCTCGACGCGATCGTCGAGAACGGCGTGTGGGTGCGCCACGAGCCGGTCTTCGATTCGCCGCTGAACCTCGGCGGCCACTGCGCCAAGGGCGCGTCGATCCGCGAGCACGGGCACGGCGACAACCGCTTGAAGACGCCGATGAAGCTGGTCGACGGCAAGTACCAGAAGATCTCCTGGGACCAGGCGATCAACGAGGTCGGCGACAAGCTCCTCGCGATCCGCAAGGAGGCGGGACCGGACGCGGTGTTCTGGGTCGGGAGCTCCAAGCACAGCAACGAGCAGTCGTACCTGCTGCGCAAGTTCGTGTCGTTCTTCGGCACGAACAACATGGATCACCAGGCCCGGATCTGCCACTCGACGACGGTCGCCGGCGTAGCCAACACCTGGGGCTACGGCGCGATGACCAACTCGTACAACGACATGCAGAACACCAAGTGCGCGATGTACATCGGCAGCAACGCCGCCGAGGCACACCCGGTGTCGCTGGTGCACATGCTGCATGCGAAGGAGAACGGCGCGAAGATGATCGTCGTCGATCCGCGCTTCACGCGCACCGCGGCGAAGGCGGATCACTACGTGCGCCTGCGCTCGGGGAGCGACATCGCGTTCATGTTCGGAATGCTGTACCACATCTTCAAGAACGGATGGGAGGACCCGAAATACATCCATGACCGCGTCTACGGGATGGACAAGGTCAGGGACGAGGTGATGGCCAAGTGGACGCCGGACAAGGTCGAGGAGGTGACCGGCGTGCCCGAGGCCGAGGTCTACCAGGTCGCCGAGATGATGGCGAAGAACCGTCCGTCGACCGTCGTCTGGTGCATGGGCCAGACGCAGCACACGACGGGCAACGCCTTCGTTCGCGCGACGTGCATCGTCCAGCTCGCGCTGGGAAACATCGGCGTGTCGGGCGGCGGCGCGAACATCTTCCGCGGCCACGACAACGTGCAGGGCGCGACCGACGTCGGTCCCAATCCCGATTCGCTTCCCGGCTACTACGGCCTGATTCCGGGTGCCTGGAAGCACTGGGCCGGCGTGTGGGGCGTCGACTACGACTGGATCAAGAAGCAGTACGCATCGCAGGCGACGATGGAGAAGCCCGGCATGACGGTTTCGCGCTGGATCGACGGCGTGCTGGAGAAGAACGACCTGATCGACCAGGACAGCAACCTGCGCGCGATCGTCTACTGGGGTCACGCGCCCAACAGCCAGTCGCGCGGCAAGGAGATGGCCGAGGCGATGAAGAAGCTCGACATGATCGTCGTCATCGATCCCTACCCGTCGGCGACCGCGGCCATGGCGGCGATGGTGCGCAAGGACGGCGTCTACCTGCTGCCGGCCTGCACGCAGCTCGAGACCTCGGGCAGCGTGACCGCGTCCAACCGGTCGCTCCAGTGGCGCGAGCGCGTGATCCGGCCGCTGTTCGAGTCGCAGACCGACCACGCGATCATGTATGCGTTCGCGAAGAAGCTGGGATTCGGACCCGAGCTCGTCAAGAACTACCAGATGTGGAAGCCCGACGGCGACGCCAAGTGGGAGGAGCCTACGCCTGAGTCCATGCTGAAGGAGATCAATCACGGGACCTGGACGATCGGCTACACCGGGCAGTCGCCGGAGCGCCTGAAGCTCCACATGAAGAACATGGCGACCTTCGACGTCAAGACGCTGCGCGCCAGGGGCGGTCCCTGCGACGGCGACTACTTCGGCCTCCCGTGGCCCTGCTACGGGACTCCCGAAATAAAGCACCCGGGTTCGCCGAACCTCTACGACGAGTCGCGCAGCCTGATGGATGGCGGCGGCTGCTTCCGCGCCAACTTCGGCGTCGAGCGCGACGGCGTCAGCCTCCTGGCCGAGGATGGGTCGTATCCCAAGGGCAGCGAGCTCACCACCGGCTATCCCGAGTTCGATCACGTGCTGCTGAAGAAGCTCGGGTGGTGGGACGACCTGACCGATGCCGAGAAGCAGGCGGCCGAAGGCAAGAACTGGAAGACCGACCTCTCCGGCGGCATCCAGCGCGTGGCGATGAAGCACGGCTGCCATCCGTTCGGCAACGCGAAAGCGCGGGCGGTCGTCTGGAACTTCCCGGACGGCATTCCGCAGCACCGCGAGCCGCTGTACTCGCCGCGTCCCGATCTCGTCGCCAAGTATCCGACGCACGACGACAAGAAGGTGTTCTGGCGGTTGCCGACGCTCTACAAGAGCATCCAGGAGGCGAACGTCAAGGACAAGGTCGCCGAGGCGTTCCCGCTGATCCTGACCAGCGGCCGCATGGTCGAGTACGAGGGCGGGGGGGAGGAGACGCGCAGCAATCCCTGGCTCGCCGAGCTCCAGCAGGAGAATTACGTCGAGATCAATCCGGCCGACGCCAACAACCGCGGCGTCAAGGACGGCGAGTACGTCTGGGTGAAGACGCCCACCGGCGTGCAGCTCAAGGTGAAGGCCTGGGTCACCGACCGCGTCGGCAGGGGCACCGCGTTCGTTCCCTTCCATTTCTCGGGCTGGTGGCAGGGCAAGGACATGCTGGAGTTCTATCCCGAGGGTGCGCACCCGATCGTTCGCGGCGAGGCGGTCAACACCGCGACGACCTACGGCTACGACGCGGTGACGATGATGCAGGAAACCAAGACGACGCTATGCCAGGTCGAGAAGTTCGCGGCGTGACGAGGAGGCGACAGCCATGGCGAGAATGAAATTCCTGTGCGATGCCGAGCGCTGCATTTCGTGCAACGGCTGCGTGACGGCGTGCAAGCAGGAGAACGACGTCCCCTGGGGCGTCAATCGCCGCCGGGTGGTGACGATGAACGCCGGAGTGCCGGGCGAGCGGTCGATCTCGGTCGCCTGCATGCACTGCTCCGACGCGCCGTGCATGGCCGTGTGTCCCGTCGACTGCTTCTACCACACCGAGGAAGGCGTCGTCCTGCACGACAAGGACCTGTGCATCGGCTGCGGCTACTGCTTCTACGCCTGCCCCTTCGGGGCGCCGCAGTTCCCGCAGCAGGGGGCGTTCGGGGTGCGCGGCAAGATGGACAAGTGCACGTTCTGCGCCGGCGGGCCGGAGGCCGATGGTTCGGAGGCCGAGTTCCGGAAATACGGGCGCAACCGACTGGCCGAGGGCAAGCTTCCCGCGTGTGCCGAGATGTGCTCGACCAAGGCGCTGCTCGCCGGCGACGGCGAGACGGTCGCCGACATCTATCGCGAGCGCGTCCTGCGCCGCGGCAAGGGCGCCGAGATCTGGGGCTGGGCAACCGCCTACAAGCTGCCGCCCGCGAGCGGGAATGCGCCGGCGGCCGCCACCGGAGGAACCAAGTGATGATCGCGACCCGAAGCCCGTTGATTGCCCTCGTCGCGGTCGCCGCCGCCCTGGCGCTCGGCGGATGCGGCGAACGACCGCAGACCATCACCTACAAGCAGGGAACCTACCAGGGCAAGTCCGATACGACGCCGTGGAGCGGTGCGCAATGGGGTGGCAACAAGCAGCAGTGGGAGGATGCGATCCATCAGCGCAATCAGGGCCAGAACGAATACAAGCGCATCGGCGGCTGACATGCGCGAACGAATCCTCCGTGCCGCGTTGGTCGTCCTGACCGCACTCTGCGTCGCAGTCCCGGGATGGGCGCAGTCGCCTGCCGTCAACCCGGCGCTTGCCGAGGCTGCGAAGGCCCAGCAGAAGCAGCAGATCGAGCAGCCGCTCAACAACCAGCCGCTGTGGAAGGAGGTCCGCTCCGGCACGCCGCAATGGACCAACACCCGGGGGCAGGAGACCAACGTCCTGATCCAGCCGCAGGGCCAGACCTGGCGGGCGCTGCGCAACGGGGTGGTGTCGATCTGGGCGGGGTGGGCGCTGGTCGCGATGCTGCTCGTCATCGCCGCCTACTACATGATGCACGGCACGCTGCAGCTCCACACGCCCAAGACGGGCCGCAGCATCCGTCGCTTCACCGCGTGGGAGCGGGCGATCCACTGGGCGACCGCGATCAGCTTCAGCATCCTCGCGATCACCGGTTTGATCATCGTGTTCGGCAAGAACCTCCTCCTGCCGCTGATCGGCTACACGCTGTTCTCGTGGCTCGCGATCCTGTCGAAGAACCTCCACAACTTCGTCGGCCCGCTGTTCGTGGTCTGCGTCGTGCTGCTGTTCTTCACGTTCGTGCGCGACAACCTGTGGCGCAGCCACGATTTCACGTGGATCCGCAGCTTCGGCGGGCTGTTCTCGGAAAAGGACGTGCCTTCGGACAGGTTCAACGGCGGCGAGAAGCTGTGGTTCTGGGGCGGGCTGCTCGTCTGCGGCGTGGTCGTCAGCGCGAGCGGCCTGATCCTCGATTTCCCGAATTTCGACCAGACCCGCAACACCATGCAGATCGCCAACATCGTGCATCTGGCGGTCGCATCGCTGTTCATGTTCGTCGGGCTGGGCCACATCTACATGGGAACGATCGGCATGGCCGGCGCCTACGACGCGATGCGCACCGGCTACGTCGACGAGGCCTGGGCGAAGGAGCATCACGAGTACTGGTACAACGACGTCAAGGCCGGCAAGATTCCGGCGGCGCTCGAGGGTGTTCCCGACGCCGCGCCCGAGCTCAAGCAGCGCCCGGCCTGATGGCGGTCGGCAACGTTCTCCGGAGAGGTCCGATGCAGATGACATTCCGCGCAGTGTTCGCCGCCATGCTGGCGATCGGCCTGTACGGGACGGCGGTCGCGAAGCTCCCGCCGCCGCCGCCGCAGACGCCCGAGCAGAAGGCCGAGGCCGCCGCGAAGGCCAAGGCGGCAGCCGAAAAGGGCGCCGCCGAGCTCGCGGCCGCCCAGAACCGCGTGGCGCAGGTCTACATCGCCGAGCAGAA
>JBLMVY010000131.1:0-6347 GCA_050256935.1 Candidatus Levyibacteriota bacterium
CAACGCGGTCTTCCCGACCGCCGCCATCGAGATCACCGGCGTGCCCGACGAGTACACGAGCGCGGCGGACAGCGGAAACCAGGTGCGTCGCCGCTTCTGCGGAAGATGCGGCAGCCATCTCCTCTCCGACTCGACGGGCCGCCCCAACCTGACCGTCGTCCGCGTGGGCACGCTCGACGACCCGTCGTCGGTGAAGCCGACCGCAAACATCTGGAGCTCCAGCGCGCCGGAGTGGGCCTGCCTGGACACGGGGCTGGAACGCATCGAGCGCCAGCCGCCCCCGCCCAAGCCGACGCCCGGCCCCGCCTGACCGTACGCCCGAGCGCCCACCCCGATCCACTTGACCCGGCCAACCGCGGCTGCGCGGTGTCAGCGGCGTCCGTAGGGATTGCCCGTCGGGTACGGGTCCTGCATGGCGATGGCGCCTGTCTCCAGCAGGGACTTGAGGTTGGCAAGGACCTTCGGCCAGCCGCCCGACACCGCCTCGATGAATTGCGAAGGGTCGCGCTCGATGGTGTGGGTGATCGACAGCTTGACCGCATCGCCGAAGGGCTCGAGCTCCATCGTGCATCGCGAGTCGCCCTCGGCCTTCAGCTCGGGCTTGAGCTGGTGCTGCCAGCGGATCACCAGACGGCGTGGCGCGTCGGCCTCGACGATCTCGCCGGCGTCGTAGAGCTGCCCGTCGCCCGACACCAGCTTCCACGAGGATCCCGCGGTCCACTCGCATTCGCAGTGCATGCCGAACCAGTACTGCTCGATGAAATCCGCGCCGGTCAGCGCCGACCACAGCTTCTCCGGTGTCGTGCGGATGTATGTCACGTAGACAAAGGTCGATCTAGCCATCGCTCTTCTCCAGTCGTCGTTTCAGATCGGTGAGGGCTTTCAGGCGCGGCTTCTCGAACTTGGCGATCCATCGCTCGTAGATCTGCTGCAGCGGCACGGGATTGAGGAAGTGCAGCTTCTCGCGACCGCGCCGCACCGTGGAGACCAGGTTCGCCGCCTCCAGCACGTCCAGGTGCTGCGTCACGCCCTGCCGCGTCATGTCGAGGTACTCGAAGAGCTCGTTGAGGGTCCGGCCATCGTGCCCATGCAGCACGTCCAGCAGCCTGCGGCGGCTGGGATCGGCAAGGGCCTTGAACAGCAGATCGGTGTCATGGAGGCGCTCGGCCATGGAAGCCTATAGGCAAGTCGAAACTTGCATGAAGTATAGGCAAGACGGCGCTTGCATGTCAAGCACCCCGGACCCGCCGAAAGCACACCGGTGCCTGGCTTCCCGGCGCGCCGCGCGGCCCGATCTCGTCGCAGCGCGTTCGACGCTCGCAGACCACGCCACGCGGTGTCGTAATAGACTCCGGACTCACCCTCAGGAGGACCACGATGGCAAAGGGTTACTGGATCGTTCGCGTCGACGTGCGGGACATGGAGGCCTACAAGTCCTACATGGCCGCCAACGCCGGACCGTTCAAAAAGTACGGCGCGAAATTCCTGGTGCGCGGCGGCAAGTACGAAAACCCGGAGGGAACGAGCCGCGGACGCAATGCGGTGATCGAGTTCCCGAGCTACGACAAGGCCGTCGAGTGCTGGCATTCTCCGGAGTACCAGGCGGCGCTGCGTCTGAGAGTACCGGTGTCCACGGCGGACCTGGTGATCGTGGAGGGCTACGAGGGCCCCCAGCCTGGTTAGGGCATCGCGCGCCATGAGCACGAGGCTCTGCACGGTCGCTTTCCTCCTTCTGCTCGTCGTGCTCGGGGCGTTCGTCTGGCGCACGTCGCAGGCGCTGCCTGCGGTCGTCGCCTCCCACTTCGCGGCGAGCGGAGCAGCCAATGGCTACATGCCGCGCGGCATCTACACCGTGCTCGTGATGGTGCTGGTGGTCGGCGCCCCGCTGCTGCTCGCGCTCGTCCCGGGAGTGGCCGCCGGCAAGGGGTCAGGGCGCCTCAACATCCCCGATCGCGAGTATTGGCTGGCGCCGGAGCGCAGGGCGGCCACCCTCGCGTACATCCGCGTCCAGGGTCGGTGGTTCGCGGCTGCCGTTGCCCTCTTCCTGGCCTATGTCCACTGGCTGGTCGTGCAAGCCAACGCGCTTCGGCCGCCGATGCTCTCCACGACAGGCATCGTCTCGGGACTGGTCGTGTTCTTTCTCGCGCTGGCGGTTTGGCTCACCCTCCTGTTCCAGCGGTTTCGCCGGCGCGCATAGGCGCTGCGTCCTGTCGCCTGGATCGCCTCTGGCACGCTGCGCGAGACTTCGCGCTGCGGTATCGTCACGGTCCTGGCACCCTGGTCTGGGAGAGCGCGATGCTCGACGGTTCGTATCTGCGCGGGCCCGTGCGCTGGCCTTTCCACGGAGCCCCGGAGTCGGCGACCGCCGTGCGTCGGGGGTTTCTGGCTCTGGGGCGCCTTGCCGAACATCAACGAGACGGGGGAATCCGATGACCGACTGCCTGGGCAAGGCCAACGAATATCTCGCGGCGTGGAACGCGCGCGATGCCGATGCGATCGTGCGGACCTTCGCGCGCGGCGGCACCTATCACGATCCCACCACCGGCGAAATCTCGGGCGAGGCCATCGGCGCGAACGCGAGGCGCCTGTGGGACGCGTTTCCCGACCTGTCGTTCGAGGTGGCGAGCATCGCCGAGGCGGGCCCGGGCAGGGTCGTGGCCGAGTGGGTCATGAAAGGCACGAACACGGGGTCGTTCCAGGGACTGCCGCCGACGGGCCGGTCGATATCGCTCCCGGGGATCGACGTCATCGAGACGGGAACCGACGGGATCAGGTCGGTGAGAGGCTACTTCGACACCCGGGCCGTTCCCGTGCAGCTCGGGCTGCAGGTGCTGGTGCAGCCGCACGCGGTCGGGCCGTTCTCCTTCGGCATGTCGGCTGCCGTGCATTCGGGCAAGAAGACCAAGCCGGGGGCGTTCAGCATCACCACCATCTGGAACACCGACGAGGAGACCGAGGAGATCCGCTCCCTGACCCGCGCCACCGCGACCGAGATGCTGCGCATGGACGGGTTCATCGGCGTGACCACGCTCCGGATCGGCGGCCGCGGCGTCACCATCTCCGCCTGGGAGAAGCCCGAGCACACCAAGCAACTGATCCGCGGCGGTGCGCACCGGCAGGCGATGCAGCGGTTCTGGGCCGACCTGGGGGAAGCCGCGTTCACCAGCGTCTGGGTTCCCGATCACATCAATCCGCTGTGGGTCCGCTGCACCGCCTGCCGCAAGATGAGCGACTACGAGAAGCAGGCAGGGGTGTGCGCCTGCGGCCAGCCGCTGCCGGAAGCCCCTTCCTACTTCTAGGCGACGCGCGCCCCGGATGGGCAGCTCTGGACCGGTCGGGTCGAGGGCTCGCCGGTCGCCGGACGCTCGCACGTCTGCGGAAGACATGTAGTAACCTGCCGCTGGCAGACGATCCGGCGTGTCCCGCGTCGCCCGCGACACAGAACAACAAGACTCGAGAACCACGACGTACCTGGAGGAACGATGGAAGAAGTGAAGACGAGACTGGTGTTTCCCGGACTCGCGCCGTTCTACAAATGGGCCGAGCCGGTGTCATGGGCGCTGGTGCGCATCACCGCGGGGTTGATGATCCTGCCCCATGGCATTCCCAAGATGATGGCGGGGATCGGCCCCACGGCGGCGTTCGCGCTGGTCAAGCGGGGCATCCAGCCCGCCGAGCCGCTCGCGGTGGTCCTCATCCTGCTCGAAACGCTGGGTGGCCTGTGCGTCGCGCTGGGCCTGTTCACCCGCTTCTTCGCATTGGGCATCGCCATCGAGATGTCGGTGATCGCCTTGGAGTACAAGGCCAAGTTCGGCTGGACCGGTCCCGGCTACGAGTACCCGCTGATGTGGGCTCTGGTGATGGTCGCGATCGTGCTGCGCGGCGGCGGACCCTACTCGCTCGATCGCATGCGGGGGCGCGAACTCTGATCCGCGCCGGACGACGCCGGACCCGCTGAATCGAGGGCACCGATGGCGATAAGGATCGTCCGGCTGGGGAGCGCGAGGGCGCCCGACGAAGGCACGCGCATCGGCACCGTGCGCCGTCCGCCCAGAGGCGTGCCCAAGTCGGCGTACGCGGCACAGGACTGGTATGACGTGTGGTTCCCGAACCTCGCCCCGAGTGCCGCGACGATCAAGCTCGCGCAGTCGGCCGGGACGGCGGCGCAGTGGACGGCGTTCACGCGGAAATACCGTTCCGAGATGGCGGTCCCCGATGCTGCGCGCACGCTCGACCTCCTGGCGGTGCTGTCGCATCATGCGAACTTCTCGATCGGCTGCTACTGCGAGCGCGAGGACCGCTGCCATCGCTCGATCCTGCGCGAGCTGCTGCAGGAGCGGGGCGCCGCGGTGCTTCCGTAGCAGCGATCGCGGGGTGTCATGGCCCGTCGCGCTGCCCCGCCTCGACACGGACGCGGAGCGGGTGACACGCCCGGCGCCGAGCGCGCGGAGCCGCCGCGCTGGTCGCAGCGGGTGATGCAGCAGAGCAACGCGCTCGACCTCGAGGCCGGGGTGTTCACCTGGGCCGACCCGGTCGCCATCGCCCAATCGCTCAAGGTGTCGGCGGAGGCGAGCACCCGCCGCAGGACGACGCCGTTCCGCTCGGCGATGTCGATGCTCAACTTCTACATCAACCGCGCAGGCGCGCAGCTTCCCGAGGACCGGCGCGCGGTCCTCGAGCGCGCGAAGCAGGAGTTGCGCGCGCTCTACGGCCGCCGCTGACGCGAGCGATGCTGTACGACCCCGCAAGGCACGAGCCGCTCCGTTCCCTCCCGTGGGACGAAGGCCGGGTGAACGCGGCCATCGAGCGGATCGTCGTGGATACCGAATCGCGGTACACGGAGGACCGATACTGGCCGGTGCATCCGCTCGACCGGGAGGGCGGGGACGGGGGCGAGGGCGGGCCGGTCGAGACGCCCCTGTACCACGGCGCGACTGGCGTGATCTGGGCGCTCGACTATCTGCAGGTCGTGGGTGCCGCGTCGCTGTCGCGGCGCTATGGCGACGAATTCGGGCGACTCCTTGCACGCAACCGCACGTGGCTGGGTGAATCCGCGCTGCGGGAGCGTGCATCGTTCCTGATGGGCGACACGCCGATCCAGATGATGACCTATGGCGAAGCGCCGACCGAGGCACTCGAGCGTGACCTCGACCGCCTGATCGCCGGCAACGTCGAGCACCCTGCGCGCGAGCTGATGTGGGGTTCGCCCGGGACCTTGCTCGCAGCGCTCTTCCTGCACGAGCTGACCGGCAACGAGCGTTGGGCGGACCTGTTCCGCACGACCGCCGCCACGCTCTGGCGCGAGCTCGAGCGGTCGCCTCGACATGGCTGCTGGCATTGGACGCAGGACCTCTACGGGCGGCGCTCGGCGTATCTTGGTGCCGTCCACGGCTTCGTGGCGACCGCCTTGCCGCTCATCCGGGGACGTCAGCTTCTGGGGCCGCAGGAGTGGGACTCGTGGGAGCGTTGCATCGTCGACACCGTGCAGCGCACCGCCGATCACCACGACGGGCATGTCAACTGGCGCCCCGAGCTCGACCGCGCAGGCAGCGAGCAGAAGAAGCTCCTCCAGTTCTGCCATGGCGCACCCGGTTTCGTCATCTGCCTCGGAAGGATGCCGGGCGGCGCGCTCGACGAGCTGTTGCTCGCGGCGGGAGAGACGATCTGGTCGGCCGGCCCGCTGGTCAAGGGCTCGAACCTCTGCCACGGAACCGGCGGCAACGGCTACGCATTCCTCGCGCTGTACCAGCGCACGCAGGATTCATCGTGGCTCGAGCGGGCGCGCGCCTTCGCCATGCACGGCATCGCCCAGACCGAGGAGCACGCCGCACGCTACGGGCAGTCGCGGTATTCGTTGTGGACCGGAGACCTGGGCTTTGCCATCTACCTCTGGGACTGCCTGCGGGCGAGGGTCGCGTTCCCGACGCTGGATGTCTTCCACGCCCGCCGCGCTGGGTGAGCGCTCCCTCACTGTGCCTTGATTCCCGCCGGCAGCTTGACCGCGTCCCCGTACAGGTACGAGTAGGCGACCTTCATCCCGATCGGCGTCATCGCCTCGCTGTAGACGGGCAGGCCCGAGGACTTGTCGACGAGCATCACGGCCTTGCGGGATTCGGCCGGCGCCGCGTTCAGACGCTTCAGCATCTCGGGCGGGATCTGCCGGGCCGTCACCAGGTTGTTGAAGCGATAGGCATGCGCAGCGCTCCCGCGGTAGGTGGTGTCGCCAAGGCTTTCGCACTGCATCGCGCCCTTGCCGTCGAATTCGACGAATCCGCGATAGGACGCGAGGTCCGGAAACGCCACGCTCTCGTGCATGAATTTCGTGCCGTCCATGGTCATCCAGCGCT
>JBLMVY010000132.1:0-7020 GCA_050256935.1 Candidatus Levyibacteriota bacterium
GCGGGGCGCTCGCCCCAGCCCTTGCCGGTCGGTACCAGATCCTCGCCCGGTCCGGCCGGCCGGACCGATCCCGCCATGGCACTGGTCGCGATGGCGGCGGCAAGACAGGAAACGGCGAGAGTTGCAATCGTGGTGCTGCGCATGCGTGTTCCCCTGTGATGACGGATGGTCCCCCGGTCGCCCGGCTTCCGCGAGCTTCGCGGCCGGGCGTCGGCAGACTATGCAATGGACTCTCGCGCTGGCGCAAATCCATCCGGCAGACGGCCGTCCGTTGTGGCCAAGTGACGTTGCAGCGATGCGACGGACGACGGTGCGCGCCGGCCTCGCCCGCCGCGCGAATCTTCCGCGCGCGCACCGGGAGCGGCCGCCGGCGTCAGTTCGCAGGGTGCTGCTGCGCGGCAAGCCCCTGTGCGCGGAGCTGGTCGAGAGTGGCACCCATGGTCAGCGCCTGGGGATCGACCTTGAGGTGGAGCAGCGCCGGCTTCTTGCAGGCGAGCGCGCGCTCGAACGCCGGCGCGAATTCCGCCGTCGTGGCCACGGTCTCGCCAAGCGCGCCATAGGCGCGCGCCAGCGCGGCGAAATCGGGATTGACCAGCGCGGTGCCGGAAACGCGCGACGGGTAGTTTCGCTCCTGGTGCATGCGGATTGTGCCGTACATGCCGTTGTCGACGACGACGAACACGACGGCGAGGTCGTGCTGGATCGCCGTTGCGAGCTCCTGTCCGTTCATCAGGAAGCAGCCGTCGCCGTTCCACGAGACGACGATGCGCCGCGGGTGGGCGAGCCTGGCCGCGATCGCGGCAGGAACGCCATAGCCCATCGATCCCGAGTAGGGTGCCAACTGGCTGCGGAATCGCCGATAGCGATAGACCCGATGCATCCAGGTCGCGAAGTTGCCCGCTCCATTGGTGACGATCGCGTCGTCGGGGAGGCGCTCGTCGAGCCAGCGCACGATCTGCCAGAGGTCGACGGCGCCAGGCACCGGACGCGGCGCGCGCCAGGCCTCGTAGTCGGCGTGCGCGGCGCCGGGCGAGGCGTCGGCGGAAGGCATTGCGGGCCGCGCGGCGCGGGCGTCGATGGCGGCGAGAAATGCGCCGGGGGTCGACGCGATCGCGAGCCTGGGCTGGTAGACGCGGCCCAGCTCGTCGGCGCCGGGGTGCACGTGGATCAGGGCCTGTCGCGGCGAGGGGACGCCGATTAGCGTGTAGCCCGAGGTCGTCGTTTCGCCCAGGCGCTCGCCGATCACCAGCAGCACGTCGGCGTCGCGGACCCGCGCCGCGAGCCCGGGGTTGATGCCGATCCCGACGTCGCCGGCGTAGCTCGGGTGGCGATTGTCGAACAGGTCCTGGTGCCGGAATGCGCAGGCGACGGGCAGCCCCGCGTCCTCGGCGAAGCGGACGAGTGCGGTGCAGGCGGCGGCGTCCCAGCGGCTGCCACCGACCAGCACCAGCGGGCGACTTGCGGCGCGCAGGAGATCCTGCGCGGCGACGACGTCCTCGCGCGGCGGGGCGGCCGGCGTGGCGGTGACCAATGGCGGGTCATCGACGTCGGCGCGCGCAGTGAGCACGTCCTCGGGCAGCGCCAGCACGACGGGCCCGGGGCGGCCCGACATCGCGAGCCGCCAGGCGTGCGCGACGTACTCGGGAATGCGCTCCGGACGATCGATCTGCGCCGCCCACTTGGCGACGCTCCCGTACATCCGGCGGTAGTCGATCTCCTGGAAAGCCTCGCGGTCGACCATGTCGCCGCCGACCTGGCCGACGAAGACGATCATCGGCGACGAATCCTGCGCGGCCGTATGGATGCCCACGGCCGCGTTCGACGCGCCCGGGCCGCGGGTGACGAAGGCGATGCCGGGACGGCCGGTCAGCTTGCCCCAGGCTTCCGCCATGTAGGAGGCCCCGCCTTCGTGGCGGCAGACGACGAAGCGCAGGCGGTCCGCGGCGTCGTGGAGGGCGTCGAGGACCGCGAGATAGCTCTCGCCGGGAACGCCGAAGGCGTGCGTGGCCTCCTGGGCGAGAAGGCTGGCGACCAGGATCTCGCCTCCGGTGCGTGACGCCATCGCGATCCCTCGGGAATGGAGCCGCAGATTCTACGCGAGGAGCCGATCCCTGGCCCTATAATCGCGGCGTTCGCATCGTCCCGGTATGCCCATGCAGCTCGATCAGCTGGTCAATGACGCATTGATGTTCGCGGCGGGAGCCCTCGTGCTGGTGCTGATCGCGCAGTTCTTCGGCACGCCGCGGCGCCGGGGGCTGCTGCCGATGCTGGTCGTCGTCGCGGCGGGCGTCGCCGGGCTCTGGATGCTCGATCGCTATTCCGCGTCGATCAGGTCGGCGTTGGTGGCGACGATCCTGCGCGAGGCCGCGCTTGCGCTCGTCGCCTTCGGCAACTTCCAGATCGTCGTCCGCTTCGTGTTCCAGACGCTGCTTGCGCGCCGCGGGATACCGCGCATCCTCGACGAGTTCGTGATCGCGCTGTCGCTGATCGGCTATGCGATCTTCCGGCTCAACGCGATCGGGGTCAATCTCGCGGGACTGATCACGACGTCCGCGGTGCTGACCGGTGCGCTCGCATTCTCGGCGCAGGCGACCCTGGGCAACCTGTGGGGTGGCATCGCGCTGCAGCTCGAGAAGACCTGCCGGGTCGGCGACTGGATCCGCGTCGATGACATGACCGGGCAGGTGGTCAGCATCCGCTGGCGCCACATGGCGATCGCGACACCGCTGCACGAGACGATCGTCATCCCGAACGCGATGCTGATGAACAACAAGGTGACGGTCGTTGCGCGGCACGGGGAGGAACGCACCGGCTGGGTGCGCGTGGTGCCGTTCCAGGTCGGGTTCTCGCATTCCCCGGCCAGCGTCGTCGAGGCCGTAACCAGCGCGCTCGCGCAGGCGGACATGGAGTCCGTCGCCAACGATCCGCCGCCGCGGGTCGTCTGCAGCGATTTCAAGGACAGCGGCATCGAATACCAGGTGCGCTACGACCTGACCGATCCAGGCCTCTACTTCAAGGGGGACTCGCAGATCCGGGTGCACGTCTATGCGGCGCTGCATCGCGCAGGCTTCGACATCCCGTTCCCGCACCGGGTGGTGGAGATGCGCAGCGACACCCGCGGCGAGGCTGCCGCCCTGGAGATCGAGCGTCGCGAGGCGACGCTTGCGGCGATGGACCTCTTCGCCTCCCTGACCGACAAGGAGCGCGCGGCGCTGGCCGGCGAGCTCACGACCTCCCTCTACGCGGGCGGGGACACCATCTGCCGGGTGGGCGAGCCCGCCGATTCGCTCTACCTGCTCACCCGGGGTCGGGTGGACATCGTCGGGACCGACGCCGCGGGTCAGCCCCATCGCTTCGCGACCCTCGACGCGCCGGCGTACTTCGGCGAGATGGGGCTGCTGCTCGGACAGCCGCGCGCGGCGACCGTCGTCGCGATCGGGGAGACGCTGTGCTACATCCTCGACAAGCGGGGCTTCGACGGCATCATCCGCGCCCGCCCCGAGCTCGCCGAGATGCTCGCCAAGGTGCTGGCCGAGCGCCAGGCGGCCAACGACGCCACGCTGCAGGCGCTCGATGCCGAGGCGCGAGCGCGGGCGGGGGTCGGCCGCGCCAAGGAACTGGTGAACAGGATCCAGCAGTTCTTCGGCCTGACGGGCTGAAGCGCAAACGCGCTGCGCGGACCCTGCGCGACACCCCGGCGATCAGCGGCCGCGGACGATGTCCTCGCGCGTCAGCAGGAAGACGCTGTCGGTCGACGAAGCGGTCTCGAGCCAGACGAAGGGCATTCGCGGAAAAGCCGCCTCGGTCGCGTCGCGATTGTGGCCGATCTCGACGACCAGCACGCCGCCCGGGTCGAGGAAGCGGGGCGCGGACGCGAGGATCGTGCGCACGGCATCGAGCCCGTCGTCGCCTCCGGCGAGGGCCAGCGCCGGCTCGTGCCGGTACTCGCGGGGAAGCGCGGCCATGGCGCGCGCGGTGACGTAGGGCGGATTGCTGACGATCAGGTCGTAGGACTTGCCCGGCAGGTTGTCGAAAAGGTCCGAGCGGATCAGGTTGATCCTGTCGGCCAGGCCGTACTCGCTGACGTTGCGCTGGGCGACCGCGAGGGCGTCGGAGGAGATGTCCGCGGCGTCGACGTCGGCCGACGGGAATGCGTGGGCGAGCAGGACGGCCAGGCAGCCCGAGCCGGTGCAAAGGTCGAGCACCGAGCGAATGGCCTGCCGATCGGGGATGAACGGCGCGAGCCCGTCGGGCAGCAACTCGGCGATGAAGGATCTGGGAACGATCACCCGTTCGTCGACGTAGAAACGGAAATCGCCGAGCCACGCCTCGTGCGTCAGGTAGGCGGCGGGGACGCGCTCGTCGATGCGGCGCGTCATCAGCACCGCGAGCTCGGCGCGTTCCGCCGCGGTGAGCCTCGCGTCGAGGAACGGATCGAGAAGGTCGAGCGGCAGCTGCAGTGCGTGCAGCAGCAGGTACGCCGCTTCGTCGTAGGCGTTGTCGAAGCCATGGCCGAACGCGAGCTTCGCCTGGGTGAAGCGCGACACCGCGTAGCGCAGCCAGTCGCGCAGCGACTCGAGTTCGGGAGGCGCGCTCATGTCGACGGGGCAAGAAGGCGCTGCAGCAGCGAGCGATAGATCGCCGCCAGCAGCTCGAGATCGGAGGCGAGCACGCGCTCGTCGAGCTTGTGGATGGTCGCGTTCACCGGGCCGATCTCGACCACTTCCGGGCAGATCCGCGCGATGAAGCGTCCGTCCGACGTTCCGCCGGCGCAGGAGAGCTCGGGCGAGATGCCGACCACCTCGCGTATCGACTGCACGGCGAGCTCGACGAGCCTGCCGCGCGGGGTGAGGAAGGGCTCGCCGTGCCCCGTCCAGGCGATCGCGTAATCGAAGCCGTGGCGATCGAGCACGGCAGTGAGCCGGGCCGCGAGCGAATCGCGGGTGCTCGCCGTCGAGTAGCGGAAATTGAACATCGCCTCCAGGGTTCCCGGAATCACGTTGCCGGCGCCGGTGCCCGCGTGGATGTTCGAGATCTGGAACGAGGTCGGCGGGAAGTACTCGTTGCCATCGTCCCAGTGCATCGCCGCGAGCTCGGCAAGGGCGGGTGCGGCGAGGTGGATGGGATTGCGCGCGAGCTGCGGATAGGCGATGTGACCCTGGATGCCCCTGACGGTCAGCGTTCCGGAAAGCGTGCCGCGACGGCCGTTCTTGACGGTGTCGCCGAGCTTCGCCTCGGACGACGGCTCGCCGACGATGCAGTAGTCGATCGACGTGCCGGCGCTCGCCAGGCGCTCGACGACGCGAACGGTGCCGTCGACCGAGGGGCCTTCCTCGTCGGAGGTGATCAGCACGGCGATCGATCCCGCCGGCCGCGGACAGTCGGCGAGGAATTGCTCGATTGCGACGACGAATGCGGCGAGCGAGCCCTTCATGTCGGCGGCGCCGCGCCCATACAGGTAGCCGTCGCGCACGACCGGTGCGAACGGATCGCTCGTCCACTGCGCGAGGGGTCCGGTCGGGACGACGTCGGTGTGGCCGGCAAGGCAGACCAGGGGCTTCGCCTCGCCCAGTCGCGCCCAGAGGTTGGTGACGCCGTTGTCGACGAAGGATTCGCAGCGGAATCCGGCCGCGGCGAGGCGGCTTGCGAGAAGTGCCTGGCAGCCCGCGTCGTCGGGCGTCGTCGACCGGCGCTCGATCAGCTCACAGGCGAGGGCGAGCGTCGGGGTCGCGGCGATGTCCATCCGGCGATGGTAGCAAATGCCTCCGATGCGGCGGCTGGACTGCGCGATGCCCCGCACCTCGCGCGCGCCGCGGCCAGGCGGCGCGCGTGGGCCGCTAGTTCGAGCGCTCGAGCATCTCCGGATTGATCGTCATCGCGGCGAAATCGGCTCCGCCGCGCCGCGTCTCGGACGCATCCGCCGCGCCGCCGGTGTCGACCTGCCCCGTCGGCGTGTTCTGGTTGATCAGCCAGGCCAGGTTGGTCGGCGAGTCCGAGGCGATCATCGCCTCGTCGTAGGTGATCCTCTGGTCGAGGTAGAGCTTGGACAGCGCCTGCTCGAAGGTCTGCGACCCCGGGTAGAGCGACTGTTCCATGGCTTCCTTGATCTGCGTGAATTCGCCGTTCTTGATGAGCTCGGCGATCAGCGACGTGTTGAGCAGGATCTCGACGGCCGGCTGCTGCGTGCCGTCGACGGTGCGGACCAGCCGCTGTGAAACGATCGCACGCAGGCCGATCGAGAGGTCGGACAGCACGGCCGACCGCGCATCGTAGGGGAACATGTTGATGATCCGCGACAGCGCGTGGTAGCTGTTGTTGGCGTGGATCGTCGACAGGCACAGGTGCCCGGTCAGGGTGTGCAGCAGCGCCGATTGCATCGTCTCCTTGTCGCGGATCTCGCCGATCATGATCAGGTCCGGCGCTTCGCGCAGCGCGTTCTGCAGCGCCATCTGGTAGTTGTTGGTGTCGATGCCGATCTCGCGCTGGTTGACCAGGCTCTGCCGGTGGTCGAACAGGTATTCGATCGGGTCCTCGATGGTCAGGATGTGGCCGGTGCGGTTGCTGTTGCGGTGATCGATCATCGCGGCCAGCGTCGTCGACTTGCCCGAGCCCGTCGCGCCTGCGACCAGCACCAGCCCGCGCTTGGCCATCACCAGGTCGAGCAGGACCGGCGGCAGCTTCAGCGCCTCGAACGGGGGCACGTGGCTGCGAACATAGCGGATGACCAGCGAGATCGAGCCACGCTGGCGGAAGATGTTGATCCGGAAATTGCCGACGGCCTTGTCGAGATGCGAGAGATTCATCTCGCGCTCGTTCTCGAACTCGCGTGCCTGCTCCTTGGTCATCAGGTCGTAGGCGATCCTGCGCACGGTCTCGACGTCCATCTTCTGGGTCGAGACCGGCATGACGACGCCGTTGACCTTGAGGTTGATCGGCGCGCCGCAGGAGATGTAGAGGTCCGACGCCTGCTTGTCGGCCATCAGCTTGAACAGTCGGTCGAGATACATCGCATCCTTTCCG
>JBLMVY010000133.1:0-3344 GCA_050256935.1 Candidatus Levyibacteriota bacterium
AGCACGGCCGCGACCGCCGGCGCCACCGCGTAGGGCCAGATCAGCAGCGTCTTGTAGATCCTGGCGCCGCGGATCACCCGATCGGCGAACGCCGCGAGCAGCAGGGCGACGGCGAGCCCGATGACGGTGACCAGGATCGAGAACACCGCCGTCACCTTGAACGACGCGAGGTAATGCGAGTCGGAGAACAGGTCCTTGAAATTGTCGAACCAGACGAACTGCGTGTTGGTTCCGAAAGCGTCCTGGATCAGCAGCGACTGGTAGAGCGCCTGCACCGCGGGCCAGAAGAAGAACACCAGCGTGACGGCGAGCTGCGGGGCGACGAGCGCGTAGGGCAGCCACCGCGACCGGAAGACGACGCGCTTCTCCATGTTCCGCTATGCGCCAGAGGAAAATCCGGGACACGAAACCCTGGGACGGACCACGCTTTTCGGGCGCGTGGCGTGCCGAAAACCGGGACCGACCCTGCGAAAACGTGGTCCGTCCCGGTTTTCCGGGAGCGGCGCTACTTGTTCGCCTTCTGGAAACGCTCGAGCTGCTCGTTCCCGCGCTTGACGGCGGAGTCGAGCGCCTGCTTCGCCGTCTTCTGGCCGCTCCAGACCGCCT
The DNA here is from genome assembly GCA_050256935.1 of Candidatus Levyibacteriota bacterium. GTDB lineage: Bacteria > Pseudomonadota > Gammaproteobacteria > Burkholderiales > Casimicrobiaceae > VBCG01. The sequence continues at coordinate 607 of JBLMVY010000133.1, forward strand.
CGAGCTCCTCGTCGATGATGTTGCGGATCTGCACGAAGTTGCCCAGGCGCAGGCCGCGCGAGTTGGCGGTCGGCGGCTTGTTGGTCAGCTCCTTGATCGCGATGTCGGTGCCGGGGTTCTTCTCGTAGAAGCCCTGCTTCTTGGCGAGGTCGTAGGCCGCCAGGGTGATCGGAACGTAGCCGGTGCTCTCGTGCCAGTCGACCTGGATCTCGGGCGACGACAGGAAGGTGAAGAACTTGGCGATGCCCTTGTACATCTCGGGGTTCTTCTGGTTCATCACCCACAGCGTTGCGCCGCCGATGATCGTGTTCTGGGGCGCGCCCTTGACGTCTGCGTAATAGGGCAGTTCCGCCACGCGCCAGGCGAACTTGGCGTTGGCCTTGATGTTGGCGTACGAGCCCGACGACGTCGTGATCATCGCGCATTCGCCGCTGGTGAACGCCGCAAGCGGCTCGTCCTTGCGCCCCTTGTAGGTGAACAGGCCCTTCTTCGCCCAGTCCCCCAGGTCCTTGATGTGTCGCACCTGGACCGGACCGTTGAACTCGAGCCGCGTGCCGAGGCCGCCGAAGCCGTTCTGCAGCGATGCGAAGGGCACGTTGTGCCAGGCGCTGAAGCTCTCGAGCTGGACCCACGACTGCCAGCCGGTCGTGTACGCGCAGGCGGCGCCCGACGCCTTCAGCTTCTCGGCATCCTTCTCGAGGTCGGGCCAGGTCTTCGGCGGGTTGGCCGGATCGAGCCCGGCCTTCTTGAACGCGTCGTCGTTGATGTAGAGCACCTGCGTCGAGCTGTTGAACGGCATCGACAGCAGATGGCCCTGAGTGTCGGAATAGTACGAATAGACGGCGCCCAGGAAGCCCTTGGGATCGAACGGCTGGTGCTGCTCGGCCATCAGCTGGTAGACCGGCTTGATCGCGCCCTTGGCCGCCATCATCGTCGCCGTGCCCACCTCGAAGACCTGCAGGATCTGCGGGGGGTTGCCGCCGCGATAGGCGGCGATCGCCGCGGTCATCGATTCGTCGTACTGGCCCTTGTAGACCGGAACGACCTTGAAATCGGACTGCGATGCATTGAATTTGTTGGCGATTTCGTTGACCTTGTCGCTCAAGGCGCCGGTCATCGAATGCCACCACTGGATCTCGGTGACCGCCTGCGCTGCCGTCGCCATGCCGGCCAGCGTGAACGCCGACGCAATGCACACCAAACGCCTGATGCGGTTAGCCATCGCTCCTCCTTGTTCGTTTTTCCCGCGGGCAGCCTACCCCGTCAGGGTTGCGATTCTATTGCAAAAACCCGGCTGGCGCGCTGCTAAACTGGTGCGCCATCCAGAACCGGAGGAATCGCGATGACCCCGCATTCGATCGCCTCGAGGACGCGAGCGCTGGCCTTCGCGCTGGCCACCGGGATCGCCTGCTGCCTCCTCGCCGCGGCAGGGACCGCCGCCGCGCAGACCTGGCCGACCAGGCCAGTGAAGCTGGTCGTCCCCTTTCCGCCAGGCGGTCCGCTCGACACCATCGGCCGGGCGATCGCCCAGAAGCTGACCGAAGCCTGGGGGCAGAGCGTCATCGTCGAGAACAAGCCCGGGGCCGGGGGCAACATCGGCGCCGATTACGTGGCCAAGTCGCCGCCGGACGGCTATACGGTGGTCATGGGCGCGCTGTCCACGCATGCGGTCAACCCGAGCCTCTACGCGAAGATGCCTTACGACGCGCAGAAGGACTTCGCCCCGATCACCCTGGTCGCGATCACGCCCAACGTGCTGGTCGTCAACCCCGCGCTGCCCGTGCATTCGGTCAAGGAGCTGATCGCCTACGCCAAGGCGCATCCGGGCAAGCTCTCCTTCGGCTCGGGCAGCATCGGCAGCGCCGGCCACCTCGCGGGCGAGCTGTTCAAGGTCGACACCGGCGTCGACATGGTCCACGTTCCGTACAAGGGCGCCGCGCCCGCGATGCAGGCGCTGCTTGCCGGCGAGACCCAGTTGATGTTCGACAATCTCGCAAGCTCGATGGCGCAGGTGAAGGCGGGCAAGCTGCGCGCCCTCGCCGTCACCACCGCGCAGCGCTCGCCATTCGCGCCCGACCTGCCGACCATGTCCGAGGCCGGCGTCCCCGGCTTCGACATCTCGACCTGGTTCGGCCTGCTCGCACCTGCCGGTACGCCGCCGTTCGTCATCGAGAAATGGAACCTGCGGGTGAAGGAGATCCTGACGCAGCCCGAGATGCGCGACCGCCTCGCGGCCCAGGGCGCGCAGGCCGCGCCCGACACGCCCGAGGAGTTCGCGAAGTTCATCGCCAGCGAGATCGCCAAGTACGCACGCGTCGTCAAGGCATCGGGGGCCCGCGTCGACTGACCAACGCCCGTCGATACGGGCGCCCATGCAGCACATCCAGGGGAGGACATCATGCAGCGCCTGTTCCGGTTCACGGCAGCATTCGTCACCGCCTGCGCGGCGACGCTGGTCGCGGCGGCGCCCGCCTTCGCGCAGGCGGACTATCCGTCGAAGCCCATCCGCCTCGTCGTGCCGTTCCCGCCCGGGGGCACGACCGACATCCTGGCCCGCGCCGTCGCCCAGAAGCTGACCGAGGACTGGCACCAGCAGGTGATCGTCGACAACCGGCCCGGCGCCGGCGGCAACATCGGCGCGGACCTGGTCGCGAAATCGGCCCCGGACGGCTACACGCTGCTGATGGGGACGATCGGAACGCAGGCCATCAACCCCAGCCTCTACGCCAGGATGCCCT
>JBLMVY010000134.1:0-2858 GCA_050256935.1 Candidatus Levyibacteriota bacterium
AGGCGATCGCGCGCGCCTGCGCGCTGCGCTTCCGCCCGATCATGATGACGACGATGGCGGCCCTGCTGGGTGCGCTGCCGCTGGCGATCGGCTTCGGCGAGGGATCGGAGCTGCGCCAGCCACTGGGGATCTCGATCGTCGGCGGCCTGATCGTCAGCCAGCTGCTGACCCTCTACACGACGCCGGTCGTCTACCTCTACCTCGACCGCCTGCGGCTTGCCTGTCTCGCCCTGCTGCCGCGGCGCGGGGCGGCGGCTGCGGTGACTCCCGCAGCGCCGCCCGCTTCCCCGGCAACGCCATGATCCTGCGAACCTCACGACCGCCGCTGCGCAGGAATGCGCTCCCCACACCATCGCCTGCGTGCCCGCGGCGCCCCAGGCTGCGCGCGGCCGCAGCACTCGTTGCCACCGCGCTGCTCGCCGGCGCATGCACGGTCGGCCCCGATTACGTCCGTCCGCAGACGCCCGTCCCCGCCGCCTGGAAGGAGGCGCGCTACAAGCCGGCCGAGCCGGCGGACACGGCCCCGCGCGGGGCCTGGTGGGAGGTGTTCGGCGATCCCGTGCTCGATCGCCTCGAGACCGAGCTCGCCGCCGCCAACCCGACGCTGCGGGCCGCCGAGGCGAACTACCGGCAGGCGCAGGCGGCGCTGCGCGCCGCGGATGCGGGACTGTATCCCTCGGTGACCGCCGGCGTGTCGGCGGCGCGCAGCGAAGTCGCCCGCGGCAGCAGCGGTTTGCCGAGCCGCGGCGTGTCCGACAGCGTCTCGCTGATCGCGCAGGCGAGCTGGGAGATCGATCTCTGGGGGCGCCTGCGCCGGACGGTCGAGGCCGGCGAGGCATCGGCGCAGGCCTCGGCCGCCGATGCGGAGTCGGTGCGCCTGTCGCTCGCCGCCCAGCTTGCGCAGAGCTATCTCGCGCTGCGCGTCGCCGACGTCCAGCGACGTCTGCTCGACGAGACGGTCGTCGCCTACGAACGCTCGCTGTCCCTCACGCAGAACCGCTATGGCGCCGGAGTGGTCGCGCGCAGCGACGTCGTGCAGGCGCAGACCCAGCTGCTGAACGCCAGGGCGCAGCGGGTCGACGTCGGCGCCGCGCGGGCGCAGCTCGAGCACGCGATCGCCGTTTTGACCGGCAAGCCGCCGGCCGACCTGTCGATCGCCGCCGACGATGCGCTGCCGCGGCTTCCGGAAATTCCCGTCGAGCTTCCGTCCTCGCTGCTCGAGCGCCGGCCCGACGTCGCGGCCGCGGAGCGTCGCGTCGCTGCCGCGAACGCCGAAGTCGGGGTGGCGACCGCCGCGATCTATCCGTCGCTGACGCTGTCGGCCGGCGGCGGGTTCACCGGGTCGACGCTCGCCAACTGGCTCACCCTGCCCAACCGCTTCTGGTCGCTGGGGCCCGCGCTGGCCGCCACGGTGTTTGACGCCGGCCTGCGCCGCGCGCAGCGCGACCAGCAGATCGCCGCCTACGACGCCTCGGTCGCCAATTACCGGCAGACGGTGCTCTCCGCCTTCCAGGACGTCGAGGACAGTCTCTCGACGCTACGCATCCTGGCGGACGAGGCCGGGGTGCGGCAGGACGCGCTCGCCGCCGCCCGCGAGCTGGTTGCCCTCACGGCCAACCAGTACAAGGCGGGGACGACCGGATTCCTCAACGTCGTCGTCGCCCAGGCCGTGGCGCTGGGGAGCGAGCAGGCGAGCGTCGATGTCGCCGGCCGTCGCCTCGCTGCCACCGTCGCCCTGGTCAAGGCGCTGGGCGGCGCCCCTTGAAAAGCGCGGGGCGCTCCATTACCATTAGCACTCGCAATCGCCGAGTGCTAGCAACAGCGGCCAACCTTGGCCCGTCCGCGCCGACGTGCCGGATCCCCGCTTGGCGATAAGCGTCCAACTCGTTGTTTTCAGACGAATTCCAATCTAGGAGTGAGCACTGACATGAAGCTTCGTCCCCTGCACGACCGGATTATCGTCAAGCGGCTCGAAGAAGAGCGCAAATCCGCCGGCGGCATCGTGATCCCCGACACGGCGGCCGAAAAACCCTCGATGGGCGAAGTCGTCTTTGCGGGACCGGGCAAGACCGACGACAACGGCAAGCTCGTTCCCATGGGCGTGAAGCCCGGTGACAAGGTGCTGTTCGGCAAGTACTCGGGCCAGGAATTCAAGATGGACGGCCAGGACCTGCTGCACATGCGCGAAGACGACGTCATCGGCATCGTCGACTGACCCTTCATCCCCCAAGCACAAGCATCAGGAGAACAGAACATGGCAGCCAAAGACGTCCGCTTCGGCGAACACGTCCGCAACAAGATGGTGAACGGCGTGAACGTTCTCGCCAACGCCGTCAAGGTCACCCTCGGCCCCAAGGGCCGCAACGTCGTCCTCGAGCGCAGCTTCGGCGCCCCGACGATCACCAAGGACGGTGTGTCCGTCGCCAAGGAAATCGAGCTCAAGGACAAGTTCGAGAACATGGGCGCGCAGATGGTCAAGGAAGTCGCGTCCAAGACCTCCGACGTCGCCGGTGACGGCACGACGACGGCGACGGTGCTCGCCCAGTCGATCGTGACCGAAGGCATGAAGTACGTCGCCGCCGGCATGAACCCGATGGACCTGAAGCGCGGCATCGACAAGGCGGTCATCGCCATCGTCGAGGAGCTGAAGAAGATCAGCAAGCCTTGCTCGACGTCCAAGGAGATCGCCCAGGTCGGCTCGATCTCGGCCAACGCCGACGAGTCGATCGGCAAGACCATCGCCGAGGCGATGGACAAGGTCGGCAAGGAAGGCGTGATCACCGTCGAGGACGGCAAGGGCCTCGAGAACGAGCTCGACCTGGTCGAGGGCATGCAGTTCGACCGCGGCTACATCTCGC
>JBLMVY010000135.1:0-2949 GCA_050256935.1 Candidatus Levyibacteriota bacterium
CCCGGCATCGACCTGCCCTACGAGCTCGCCCTGCCGAGCTATGCGGCGACCGCCTGGTATCACGACCGGCTGCCCGGCGCCAAGCCGGCCGAGCTGGCGCCGTTCCTGCACGAAGTCGAGAACTTCGCGATGACCGACTACGCGCGGGCGCTCGCCAGGGGGAACGAGCTCGATGGCGGCACGCGCGACGCGATCGCCGCGACGCTGCACCGGTACACGGGCCTGCCGGTCGCCTACATCCTGAAGGCCGACCTGCGCATCGACGCGGGCGAATTCCAGAAGACGCTTCGGGACGACACGGACACCACCGTCGGCCAGCTCGATTCCCGGTTCTCGGGGCCGACGATCGACCCCTTGAGCCAGCGCGCCGATTACGATCCGCTGTTCGCCGCCATCGGCCCGGCCTATGTCTCGGCCTTCAACGACTATGTCCGCAGGGACCTCGGGTACCGCGGGGAGCTGGCCTACAAGCCAATGGCCACCGTGTGGAAGGTCTGGGACTTCCAGCACCAGCCTCCGGGCGCGCCGATCAAGCTGCCCCTGGCGACGAACGTGCTGCCCGATCTCGCGGTCGCCATGAAGACCAATCCGGACCTCAAGGTCATGGTCAACGGCGGCTATTACGACATCACGACGCCCTACTACCAAGGCTGGTACGAGATGCACCACCTGCCGATTCCGGCGAAGCTCGCCGCGAACATCGAGTACCACTACTATCCGTCAGGGCACATGGTGTATGCGCACCTGCCGTCGCTGAAGGCGCTGCACGACAACGTCGCAGCCTTCCTGCGCCGGACCGACAACCTGCAGCAGACGCCGTGATCAGTTGCCGGCCGGAACCTTGCATCCGGCAATCGTCTCGACCATCGCGAGCGCCGGTTTCCAGTCCCGTCCGGTGCCGCTCTCGAACTGCGCGTTGATGTAGTAGCGCTTGCAGGGCGCGAGATCGAGCTCGACGGTGGCGTCGGTGCCCGAGAATCCCTTGCGTGTCGGCGACTGGACGACGATCGTGCGCTTGCCCGGCTCGGCCTTGACCACGCGATCGGTCTCGGTCTTGCCGTCGATCGACTTGATGATCGCGCCGGTCAGGTTGAGCGTGGTCTTCGACCACTGGACCCCGGTGACCTCGCTCCAGGTCGGCCCCCATCGTTCGACCGCACCCGCTGCGGGTGCGGCCGCGATCGCGACCACCGTCAGCGCCAGCGCGCCCGCAATCCGGGGGTTCATTTCTTCTTCGCGGGCGTCACGCCGACCGCCACCGCCTCGGTGTACGTGGCTTCGATCTGGTCGCCGATGGCGATCAGCTTGAACTGCTCGGGGTCGCGAACCTCGAGTTCGACGGTGCGATGCGGTCCGCGCACGGTGACCGTCTGCGTCGCCGGATCGAGGCCGACGACATCGCCGACGACGGTGATCTGGCGTCCGCCGGCCGCCCCCGGCATCTCGCCGGGCTTGGCCGTCGCGGCGCCCGCGCGCTCGGTACGCGCCACCGGCGCACCGCCGCCCTTCTTGAGCTCGAGCACCAGCGCCTCGACGTACTGCAGCGTCACCGTCTGCCCGGCCTTGAGCTGCGCGAAGTTCTTGACCTCCGGCCCGGCGACGACGGTGATCTCGTTCCCCTGCGGGCCCTTGAGGGTCACCTCGCGCGTCTTGGCGTCGACGTGGGTGATCGTCGCCTCGATGTCGACGGTGCGGGCGACGCCCGCAACGCCGGGGGCCTTGCCTGCGATCACGTCGGCGGTTTGCCCGCTTGCCGGCAACGCGAGGGCCGTGCCGAGGGCGAAGGTTGCAGCGATCATCAGTCTGCGCATTTTCCGTGCTCCGTTCCGCTGAAGTTCGAGTTGAGAAGATTGCCCCTGCTTCACTTGGGCGAGGTCGGGGTCCAGCCCGGTCCCGGATCGAAGCGCGTGATGCCCCGCGCGATCTTCGCGGTCTCCGGGCCGAGGTCCTTCTGATAGACGACACCGTCGTGATTGACCATGAAGGTCATGACACCCGAGTTGTCGTATTTCGCCGGGTAGGCGATCGCCGCGAAGCCGCCTATCCTCCAGCCGCGAACGACGTAGTTGAATGCGCCGCCCTTGGCGTGCGGGCCCTGGCCATTCAGCATGCGAAAGTAGTAGCCGTGGTAGGGCGTGGGCCCCTTGCTGCTCTTCCTGTAGCCCTCCGCCGTCGCCTGGGTCACCAGCGGCCCCAGCGGACTCGGCGGCTCGCCTGCTTTCGTCGGCCAGTAAAGGCCGTCCTGCTTGCCGGGGCTGCTCATGAACTTGCCTGCATACTCGGGCACGCCGTTGCGATTGTGGTCTGCCGATGCATAGTCGTGCTCGGCATCGACGATCGCCAGCATCACGTTGATGACCGCGAGTTCGTTGGCGCCGATCCTGCGCGCCAGCAATTCGGTCTTGCCGGCCTTGGTGTCGAATCGCCAGCGCTCGCCGGTCTTGACCAGCGGAAATGCGAACGGCCAGTCGTCCGGTCCGACCTCCAGCGTCGCGCGCGTCTCGCCGTCGGGCGCGATCGCGTGTTTCTGGTCGTAGGCGGCGACGAAGCGCTCGGCCGCCTCGCGATCGGCGGCCACGTCGCCCGAGGAGATCCAGCTTCCGGCATCGGCGCCGAGGATCGCGAGCATGGCGTTGCGATCACGGGCCTTGACCGCCTGCACCAGCGCGCCCGCCGCATCGTCGGCGGAAGCAAAGGAGCGTTGCGCGGTCGCGGCGGTCGCGTCCCCCGCCGGGGCGGCGAGGCACAGCGCGACGAGCGCGACGCCCGCGCCCCGCCAGCCGCGGACGAGGATCCGCCCCATCGAGTCGAGGATGTCAGTCATGGATGCAAGCTCCCTGCGATGCATTGGGGTCCTGGTTGCGCCGGTCGTGTTCATCGCCGCCCCCCGCCACCGCGACCGCCGCCGCCCGCGCGACCGCCACCGCCGGCGCGACCGCCACCGGCACC
>JBLMVY010000136.1:0-3129 GCA_050256935.1 Candidatus Levyibacteriota bacterium
GCTCGATGGCAGCGCCGATCTCCGCCACCTGCCGGGCGGCGTCGTCGGATTCGTTGCTGGGCATGAGCCCGAGGTGCCGCTCGACGATCGCAAGCCGCGGATCGTGCTGGACGGCCCCCAGCACCGGCACGTCGGTGTAGTGCTCGAGCGCCGCGCGCAGCTTGGACTCGTGGCGGCTGCCGCCGACGTGGTTGAGGACGACGCCGCCGATGCGGATGTCCCGGTCGAAGGCCTGGTAGCCGAGCACCAGCGGCGCGACGCCGCGGGTCATGCCGCGGGCATCGATGACCAGGATCACCGGCAGCCCGAGCATGCGGGCGAGGGCGGCGTTGCTGTTGCTGCCGTCGAGGGCGACACCGTCGTAGAGCCCCTTGTTGCCCTCGACCAGCGCGAGGTCGGCGCCCGCCGCATGGCGTCGCAGCGCCGTGCGCAACTCGGCCTCGTCGCAGAGCCAGGGATCGAGGTTGCGGCAGGGGCGCCCGGCGGCCACCGTCAGCCACATCGGATCGATGAAGTCCGGCCCCTTCTTGAAGGGCTGCACCGCATGGCCCCGCGCGGCCAGCGCCGCGGCGAGGCCGAGGCTCACCGTGGTCTTGCCCGACGACTTGTGCGCCGCCGAGACGAGCAGGCGGGGGAGGACCGTCGCCATCAGTGACCGGCCGCGACCGCGACGGGGCCTGCCTCGTCCTTCGGGGCGAAGGGCAGGGTCCGCAGGCCTGCGAGCGTGATCAGGAACGCGAGGCCGAGCCCGCCGCAGCCCAGTGCGATCTCGGGCAGGCTCGGCACATACGACTGGATCTGTCCGTCGCCGAAGCTGCTCGTCACGTGGTAGCCGGGAAAGATCTCCAGCGGGAAGGCCTGGCCGCCGATGATGAAGACGTAGAGCCAGGCAAAGGCGCCGGCGATCACCAGCAGCGCCGCCGCGAGCGTGGCGCGCGGGCCGCGCAGGCGCGGATGCCACAGCAGCGCGAGCGGGGCGATCCCGCCGACCGCGACATAGCCTCCCCAGAACAGCAGCGGATAGACGCCGCCGTCGAGCAGCAGGAAGCGCTCGAACACCTGCTGCTTGGCGAAATAGGCGTTGACCATGTGGTAGACCAGGACCAGGTAGAACGCCGCCACGACGAACAGCGCGAGCAGGCGGCCCATCCGGCCGAGGACCTCGGGCGGCGGCCTGCGCCCCGTCCAGGCGTAGATCGCCGCGTGAACCACCAGGAAGACCGCGAGGCCCCAGGCGAAGGAAAGCACGACGAACAGCGGTGGCAGCAGCGCGCTGCCATAGGCCTGACGCGCGACCAGGAACGCGAAGATGCTGCCGGTGCCGGTGGTCAGGACGATGCGCCACACGAAGGCGGCGAGGCCCGCGTACCTCGAGTACGGGTTCATCCGGCGCTCCAGCAGGGTCCACAGGTAGACCGCGACGATCGCGGCCATGCCCGAGTACAGGAACACGTTCCACGCGAACACCGACGTGGGGTTGTAGTGCGTGGCCGCGACGATCAGCCGGTCCGGCTTGCCGAGGTCGAGCATCAGCACGAACAGGCCCCCGGCGAGCAGGGCGAGGCACAGCAGCCCCGACAGCGGGGCCCGCGGCTTGTATGGCGCCTGCCCGAACACCGAGCCGATCGACGCGACGTTGAGCACCCCCGAGGCCGCGACGATCATGAAGATCGCGAACACGTGCGGCATGCCCCAGACGATCTGGTTGTTCATGCCGGTGACGATGTGGCCGTGCTCCTCCATGTAGTGCGCGGCCACGAGGCCGGCCAGCGTCACCAGCGCGGCGAGGCCGACCAGCGACCAGTAGCGATGGGCGTCGTCGCGCGCGGGCATCGGATAGTCCATCGCCTAGAGCCCCAGGTAGCGCACGCCGGTGTCGAGCGCGAGGTCGGCGCGAACCTCGGTGGTCCTGACCGCGGCGATCCGCTTCGAGATCTCGCTCGTCGGGTCGTTGAGGTCGCCGAACAGGATCGCCTTGCGGCCGGTGGCGGCGCAGGCCTCGACGCAGGCCGGGATCTGGTCGCGGTCGATGCGCTGGACGCACAGCGTGCACGATTCGACGCAACCCTTGCCGCGCGGCACGTCGGACTTCTGGTCGGTCAACGGCTCATGCACGAACGAGCGTGCCTTGTACGGGCAGGCCATCATGCAGTAGCGGCAGCCGATGCACAGGTGCCGGTCGACCAGGACGATGCCGTCGGCGCGCTTGAACGAGGCGCCGGTCGGGCAGACGTCGACGCAGGGCGGCTCGGCGCAGTGCTGGCACATCATCGGCAGCGACGTCGTCTTGCCGCGCATGTCCTTGAGCTCGACCTTGCGGATCCACTGCGAGTCGGTCGGCCCCTTGCGGCCCGACAGGCCGTTCTCCTTGTCGCAGGCGACGACACAGGCGTCGCAATCGGGATCGCAGGCGTTGACGTCGACCAGCATCCCCCAGCGCACCTTGGACGAGGCGGGCTCCGCCGCCGGTCGCGCCTGCGCCAGCTCGAACAGCGTGATGCCGGGCGCGATCGCGACCCCGGCCATCGCAGCACCCCAGGCGAGGACCTGCCGACGTCCGCGGTCGACCCCGCTCATCGCGTGGCTTCCCTGACGGGGGCGGCGGGGGCGGCGGGCGCCGCCGACCCCGGCGATGCAGCCGCGCGCAGCGCATCCGACTTCAGGATCGACGCGAGCGGCGGCCCGGCACGGTCGGAATGGCACTCGAAGCAATCGATCTTGACCGCCGCGTAGGCGTGGCAGCTCACGCAGAAGGCATCCTTGCTGCCGGTGACGCGGCCGGTCTTGCCGGCGTGGCAGCTCACGCAGTTGGCGAGGCTCTCCTGCTGGCTGCGGATGCCCTCGTGCACGGCGACCTTGCGATGGTGCAGCAGCAGCTCGAAGTGGTTGCGCCGCATGAACTCGGTGTCGCGGACGCACTTGCTGCCGGCCGAAGCCGGGATGGCGGGGTGAGGCATCGGCACGCGCGACGCGTCCCCGTCTGCGACGGCGAGGGAGGCGCAGGCGAGCCCGAACACCGCAGCGAGCCTCGCCAGCCGCCGCGCCGCGCTCCGGGGTCGGGCTTCGATGCGCCGCATCGCCCTTCCTATTCGCCCAATCCCATCTGGATGTAGCCGGTCGGGCACACGT
>JBLMVY010000137.1:0-5690 GCA_050256935.1 Candidatus Levyibacteriota bacterium
GGCGAGCGCCGGGAAATGCCGTGACGCCACCGTGCGCACGATCACCGGCATCGCCAGCACCGCGACGGCGACCAGGCCGGTGGCGACCGCGAGCACCGCGATCATGACCGCGGCGACCACCCACGCCAGCACGAGCTCGGCGCCGATCCCGGCCTGCGCGCTTGCGCCGAGCCAGCCGGTGATCGTCGCGACCAGCGGTCGCCAGGCCGCGATGCCGATCGCCATCCACGCGACCGCGGCGACGACCAGGGGCAGCGTCGCGAGCGCCAGGATGCGCGGCATGAACAGGATGGACAGCGCGCGCTGCAGCGCGCCGGGAACCGGACCCAATCGCAGCATAGCGCGAACGGAACAGGCATCCGCCGGACGTGCCGGGGATGTCTAGACGGCAGCCGCCTCGAGCTCGAAGCGGCCGGTGAATTCGCTCAGCACGCTCGTGAAGGCGCGGTCGATCAGCGGCTCGGCTTCGACCAGGCGGGCGCGGTTGGCGCGGAACTGGGCGGCGAGGTCCTCGGCCGTCATCGACAGGGCCTTCTGGCCCTGGCGGTTGGTGAACAGGTAGGTGCCGCGCAACGGGCTGACCCACGCCAGCTTCGCGAACGAGAGCTGCGCGTCCTCGTCCTCGAACTCGACCCACTGGCCGCGCTCCAGGCTGCTCGCGATCTCGAGGTACTCGTCCTCGAGGACGGCGGCCTCCGCGCTGGGCTCTGCCGGCTGCGCAGGCGCCATTGCCGCGGCCAGCGCCTCCGCGCGCGCAGCGGCTTCGGCGTTGCCCGAGGCCTTGGCCGCTTCGGCTTCCGCACGCGCGGCCTGCGCCACCGCGGCCGTCGGCGAAGGCACCGACGCCAGCGACGGCTTGACCGCGGCCGCGTGGGCCTCGACCAGGTGGGCCATGAAGGCCTCGCGCTCGCCGGGCGCCCATTGCGCCGCCGGCACGATCGCGCCCAGGCGCTTGAGCAGCGAGGGCAGCAGCGCGACCAGATGCTTGCGGTCCTCCGCCGTCTTCTTGGGCTGCACGCTCCAGACGAGATCCTCGAGCGTCGACACGCCTGACGCCCAGGCATCGCTGTCCTCGCCATCGCGGGTGTAGGTCGACTCGAGCGCGCGCTGCAGGTTCGTGCGCAGGAACTGGGCCAGGAACTGGGGTATCGGGTAGCTCTCCACCCGACGCTCGACTTCCGACTTCGCGATCGCGGTCGCGAGGTCCGCGCGGTCGCTCTGATTGATCTCCTCGACGCTCGGCGCGAAATTCTCCTCGGCCACCCGCTCTTCCGACGACAGGAAGGCCTCGAGGTCGGCGCGCAGCTGATCGAAGATCGCGAGGTCGTCGGCAAAGCCGTCGATCACCCGGTGGACGATCTTCTCGATCGTCCGGTACAGCGGGTCGTCCTGCCCCATCTCGGGCGCCCAGCCCAGACCCGCGGCGGCGAGCGCGTTGACCAGCATCCGTGCCGGATGGGTCTTCTTGGCGAAGAACGCCCCGTCCAGCATCGCCACCTTGAGCACCGGGATCTGCAGGCGTGCAAGCAGCGCCTTGATGCCGTCCGGCAGGTCGCGCGTCTCGAAGATGAAATCGAACAGCATCGCGACCATCTCGATGGTCATCGCCTCGAGCTGGTTGGCGCGCTGTCCGAGTGCCGACTCCTGCAGGTCGCGCAGGACGTTGTGCATCCCCTCGGGGATGCCCAGGAAACCGATCTGGGCGCCCTCGACGTCGAATCCCGTCTGCCCCGCCTGCAGCCGGGTCAGGCCCTCGTGCAGGCTCGGCGTCGCCAGTATCGGGGCGCCAGGAACGTAGCCGGCGGGCGTCGGCGGCAGGGGCGCGAATGCCTGGGCCCCGGTGGGTGGCGCCGGATGTCCCGCGAGCGGGAAACCGCCGCGCGAGGCCAGCTGGCGGAACATCGTCATGATGTCCGCTTCCGAGGCCGGGGGTGGCGCTTCAGGCTTGCCCGCAGCGCCCGTCTTTTTCGCGGCGGCGGGGCGCTGGCCCGGGCGGCGCGCCGCGCCCGCGGGAATGATGTGCAGGTTGGCGAGATGCCGGTTGACGTCGGCGTAGATCGCCGCGATTTCGCCCAGCGGCGCCTGGTTCAGCTCCTTCAGTATCTGGAACTTGATGCCGCGTTCGGTCTTGAGGCCGTCGAGCGCCGCCGCGAAAGCTTCGATGACCGTCGCCGGCCCCAGCGGATTGTCGGCCGACTCGAGGTCGGGGATCCCGAGCAGGTGACCGATGCCGCGGTTCAGGGCAATCAGCTCCTCGTGGCACAGGTTCTCGACGATGCGCACGATGTTGCCGGTGACCACCGAGTGATCGAGCGTCGTCACGTCGACCAGCGCGAGCTTGGTCGCGTCGACCTTGGAGTAATCGGTCTTCTGCTCGGCCCTCCCCGACGCTCGCGCCTCGAAGCCTGCGCGCAGGTGCTTCTCGAAGGACGCGGTGAGCTCGGCGCGATCCGCCTTCAGGACCTGGCGCGCCTCGAGGTAGAGCTGCTGCTCGTCGCGAACGTCGGTCTTGCCGGCGCGCTCGAGGAGCATGTCGCAGATGCGGTCCTGCAGGCTGGCGAACGAGAGCAGCAGCCGATGAACGGCGAGATCGCGGCAATCGAACAGGATCTTCGCCAGCTCCCGCGGAATGGCACGGCGGGCAGGCGCGACGCTGGATGTCACGTTCGCGGATGCCATGGTCGCGGCAGGGCTGTCATCTGGGGTACGGTCGACCTCGCCGGTTCAAGGTGTTAGGACCTTTTTCAGCCAGACTACTCTAGCATGCCGCTGCGCGGCATGCCAACGCGAAACGCGGCATTTCAACGGGAAATCTCGGCCCAGGCGCGCTCGATTCGCTTGAATGAGACAGGCGTCGGAGTGCGGAGCTCCTGCGCGAACAGCGAGACCCTGAGCTCCTCGAGCATCCACCGGAACGCGTCGAGCGCCGGCGCCGTCCGGCCGGCCCGCCGCTCGCTCTCGGCGCGCTCGCGATAGCGCGCCCACCACCGCCCGACCTCGGCCGCATGGCGAGCGTCGCGGTCGGGATGCTCGGGGTAGCGGGCGATCCGGCGCGACAGCGCCTGCAGGTAGCGCGGCAGGTGGTGCAGCTGCGCCCACGGGGTCGCAGCGATGAACCCGGGATGGACCAGCGTATCGCGCTGGGCCTTCGCTTCCGCCGCCAGCGCGCGCAGGGGCGCCGGCAGCGCCGCGATCCGTTGCGACAGCGCATGGTATTCGCCGGCGATGGTCGCCAGCAGGCGCCACGCGCCGTCGGCGACCGCCGGCAGCCGGGTCCGCGCGCGCCGGACCTGCTCGGCGAAGGACGACGGATCGCGCGGCAACGGATCGTCGCCGATGAATGCACGGTCGGCGACCGCCGCGCGCAGGTCCTCCTGCAGGCGCTCGGGCGCGACGGCTGCGCGCAATTGCATGGTGATCGTCGTCCAGTCCGGCGGCGGCTTCACGCGCTGGCGCAGCGCATCGGCGAGCTCGAAGCCGATCAGCCGCACGATGCCGCTGCGTGACGCGGCCTCGGCCGCATCGCGGGTATCGAGCAGCGTCAGGGCGACGCCCTCGCCTTCGTCGACCAGCGCCGGATAGCCGGTCAGCCTCTGCCCGTCGCGCTCGAACGCAAGTGTCTGCGGAAGCTCGCCGAAATCCCAGCGCGTCAGACCCTTGCGCTCGAACGCCGGCCCCTCGGCCACGAACGACAGCCGCGCGGCCTCGGCGAGGCGCAGCTTCAGCGCGGAGAGCTCGCGGTCCATGCCGAGCTCGCGATCCCCGGCGTCGACGACCCGCAGGTTCATCCGCAGGTGGTTCGGCAGCGCCGTTGCGTCGAAGGCCTCGACGGGCGGGGCATCGCCGAGCCGCTCGCGCAGGAATTCGCGCAGCGCCTCGACCAGCGGACGACCGCGTTCCGGCTCCCGCGACAGGAACGCCGTGACCGTTTCGGGCAAGGGAATCAGGCGATTGCGCCAGGCCTTGGGCAGGGATTTGAGGTAATGCCCGACCTTGTCGCGGATCATTCCCGGCACCAGCCAGTCGAGCGCTGCCTCGTCGATCTGGTTGAGGCGCGCCAGCGGCACGGTGAGCGTCAGGCCATCGAGCGCGTGTCCGGGCGCGAAGCGGTAGGCGAGCTGCAGGTCGGCGCCCGCCACGTGCAGCGACTTCGGGAAGAGCTCCTCGGTGACCTGCGACGCAGCGTGACGCATCAGCTCGTCGCGCGCGAAGCGCAGGTGCGCGGGGTCGCGCTTCTCGATGTCCCTGCGCCATGCCTCGAAGCCCGCGCGGCTGTGGATCCCCTCGGGTAGGCGTGCGGCGTACAGCGCGGCCAGCGCGTCCTCGTCGACCAGGACGTCCTGCCGGCGCGCCTTGTGCTCGAGCTCGGCGACCTCGGCGACCAGGCGCCGGTTGTGCTCGAGGAACGGCGCGTCGACGCCCAGCTCGCCCTCGACCAGCGCCTCGCGGATGAACACGTCGCGCGCGGCGGCGGGCGCAATCCGGCCGTAGGACACCGGCCGGCGCGCGACCAGCGTGAGGCCGTAGAGCTTGACGCGCTCGCTCGCGACGACTTCGCCGCGCCCGCGGTCCCAGCGCGCCTCGAAATGCTCGCGGTCGACGCGATCGCCGGCGACCGCCTCGATCCACTCCGGCTCGATGCCTCCCGCACAGCGCGCGAACAGGCGGGTCGTCTCGGTGAGCTCGGCGGCCAGCACCCATTTCGGCGCCTTCTTCACGATGCCCGAGCCCGGATGCAGGAAAAAGGTCATGCCGCGCGCGCCGTCGTACTGCCCGGGCCCCGCGCCGGGCGCGGTGGCCCGCGTCCCGATGTTGCCGAGGAGGCCGGCGAGCAGCGACCGATGGATCGCCTCGTAGCGCGCGGCGTCCTGGGTCGCCGCCAGCGTCGCATCGACGTTCCACCCCGCCTCGGCCAGCGCCGCGCACAGCTGGGCATGCACGTCGCGCCATTCGGTGAGGCGCAGGAAGGACACGAAATGCGCACGGCATTCCTGCACCCGCTTGCGGTGCGACAGCCCGCGCTGCGCTTCGCTGTCGAAGAATTCCCATAGCGCGATCAGCGACAGGAAATCGGAGCGGACGTCGCGGAACCGCAGATGCGCCTGGTCGGCCGCCTGCGCGCGCTCGAGCGGCCGCTCGCGCGGATCGGGCACCGCCAGTGCGCTGGCAATGACCAGCGCCTCCGCGAGGCAGCCGTTGTCGCGCGCAGCGAGCACGATCCTTCCGATCCGCGGGTCGAGGGGCAGCCTGGCGAGCTCGCGGCCGCGACCGGTCAGCCGGCGCTGCGCATCGAGCGCATCCAGCTCCTGCAGCAGCTGGTAGCCGTCGGCGATCGCGCGCGCCGACGGACGATCGACGAACGGGAACGCCGTGACGTCCCCCAGCGAGAGCGCCGCCATGCGCAGGATGACCGATGCGAGGGAGCTCCTGAGGATCTCGGGGTCGGTGTGCGCGGGACGGGACGCGAAGTCGTCCTCGCCGTAGAGGCGGATGCAGATGCCGTCCTGCACGCGTCCGCAACGCCCGGCGCGCTGGTTGGCGGAGGCCTGCGACACCTTCTCGATCTGCAGCAGCGTCGTCTTGTTGCGCAGCGAGTAGCGCTTGATCCGGGCCAGCCCGGCGTCGATCACGTAGCGGATCCCCGGGACCGTCAGCGACGTCTCCGCGACGTTGGTCGAAAGCACGATCCG
>JBLMVY010000138.1:0-12732 GCA_050256935.1 Candidatus Levyibacteriota bacterium
CCCCTTGGTTCATGTGGTGGGCGATACTGGGTTCGAACCAGTGACCCCTGCCGTGTGAAGGCAGTGCTCTACCGCTGAGCTAACCGCCCCGCGAACCCAGACAGGAGCCGCGATTTAACCACAGTCGGGGGGGCCAGTTCAAACCCGACGCAGCATTTCGGTGTCGCTTCCCGATCCGGCTTTGCACCAGACTGGTGCGAGCCGTCGCAAGGCCCGCGGGACCGGCCGCCGCAGGTGGCCACGGGGCCGTGCTATCTCGTTGTTTTCAATGACCCCCGCCGCCTGGCCCGGGGCGGAGCCGGCCGATGGGGCTGCCCGCGGTCCGGACCGGTCGTCGGGGTGAGGCAGCCCCGTCGGCTAGAATGGCGCTTCCCCCGCCGCCGCAGCTCTCGTCCTTGAATTCGATCCGTACCCGCTTCGCACCCAGCCCGACCGGCTTCCTGCATCTGGGCAACATCCGCTCGGCACTGTTCCCGTGGGCTTTCGCCCGCCATCACCACGGCACCTTCATCCTGCGCGTCGAGGACACCGACCAGGAGCGCTCGACGCCCGAGGCGGTGCGGGCGATCATCGACGCGATGGCATGGCTCGGGCTCGACTACGACGAAGGGCCGTACTACCAGATGCAGAGGATGGACCGGTACCGGACCGTGCTCGACGACATGCTCGCGCGCGGGCTCGCCTACCGCTGCTACACGACGCCCGAGGAGCTCGAGGCGCTGCGCGCCGAGCAGATGGCACGTGGCGAGAAGCCGCGCTACGACGGGCGCTGGCGTCCCGAGAACGTCCGCGACCGGCGGCCGCCCGAGGGCGTGACGCCGGTGATCCGCTTCCGCAACCCCGACGCCGGCGCCGTCGCCTGGAACGACGCGGTCAAGGGGGCGATCGAGATCGCCAATGCCGAGCTCGACGACCTGGTGATCGCCCGCGGCGACGGGTCGCCGACCTACAATTTCTGCGTCGTCGTCGACGACATCGACATGCGGATCACCCACGTGATCCGGGGCGACGACCACGTCAACAACACGCCGCGGCAGATCAACATCATGCGCGCGCTGGGTGCGAATCCGCCGATCTACGCGCACCTGCCGACGGTGCTGACCCCCGCGGGCGACAAGCTCTCCAAGCGCCATGGCGCGCGCGGTGTCCTGCAGTACCGCGACGACGGCTACGTGCCGGAGGCGGTCGTCAACTACCTGGCGCGGCTGGGCTGGTCGCACGGCGATGCCGAGGTGTTCGGCGTGGACGAATTCATCGGCTGGTTCGACCTCTCGGGGCTGTCGTCGTCGCCCGGGCGCTTCGACCCCGACAAGCTCAAGTGGCTGAACCACGAGCACTTGAAGCGCCTGCCCGACGCGGAGCTGGGCGCGCGCCTCGCGCCGTTCCTCGCCGCCGCGGGCATCGATGCCGGCGCCGGGCCGTCCGCCGCGCGTGTCGCGGCACTGCTCAAGGATCGGGCGGCGACGCTGACCGAGATGGCGGAGGCCGCGCGCTACTTCTACGGTCCCGTCGACGCCGACCCGGCGCTGGTCGCGGAGCAGGTGAACGCCTCCAACCGCGCGGCGCTCGCCGAGCTGCACGCCGAATTCGCCGAGCTGCACTGGACGCGGGAGATGATCGGCACCGCGCTCAAGGCGGCCGCGTCGCGACATGGCCTCAAGCCCGCCCAGGTCATGATGCCGCTGCGGGTGCTGGTCGCCGGGACGCTCAAGACGCCGGCGATCGACGCCGTGCTCGAGCTCGTCGGGCGCGATGCGACAAGGGCGCGCATGCAGGCAGGACTGGGATCGGGGCTGCCGGGCTGACGCGCTTGGTGTGCAGCGCCGGTTTCGGTAAAATACCAATTTCCGGAACTGGCCACCCATGA
Organism: Candidatus Levyibacteriota bacterium; assembly: GCA_050256935.1. Taxonomy (GTDB): domain Bacteria; phylum Pseudomonadota; class Gammaproteobacteria; order Burkholderiales; family Casimicrobiaceae; genus VBCG01. The sequence continues at coordinate 1,868 of JBLMVY010000138.1, forward strand.
CCAAGTTCGTGTTCGTGACCGGCGGCGTCGTTTCCTCGTTGGGGAAGGGCATCGCCGCCGCGTCCCTCGCCGCGATCCTCGCGTCCCGCGGCGTCCGCGTCACCAATCTCAAGCTCGACCCCTACATCAACGTCGATCCGGGCACGATGTCGCCGTTCCAGCACGGCGAGGTGTTCGTCACCGACGACGGCGCCGAGACCGACCTCGATCTCGGACACTACGAGCGCTTCACCGACGTCAAGATGGCGAAGCGCAACAACTTCACCACCGGCCAGATCTACGAGAGCGTGATCCGCAAGGAGCGCCGCGGCGATTACCTCGGGGGCACCGTGCAGGTGATCCCGCACATCACCGACGAGATCAAGGCCTGGATCCAGCAGGGTGCGGTGATCGACGGAACCGAGGCCGAGGTCGCCGTGGTCGAGGTCGGCGGGACGGTCGGCGACATCGAGTCGCTGCCTTTCCTCGAGGCGATCCGGCAGCTCGGCATCACGCTGGGCCGCGACAACGTCTGCTACATCCACCTGACGCTGGTGCCCTACATTCCGGCGGCGGGGGAGATGAAGACCAAGCCGACCCAGCACTCGGTCAAGGAGCTGCGCGAGATCGGCATCCAGCCCGACGTCGTGCTGTGCCGCGCCGATCGTCCGGTGCCCGACGGAGACCGGCGCAAGATCGCGCTGTTCACCAATGTCGCGCCGGAGGCGGTCATTCCCGCGCTCGACGCCGACTCGATCTACAAGATCCCCGCGGCGCTGCACGCCGAGGGCCTCGACGTGATCGTCTGCAAGAAGCTCGGCATCGATCCGCCGCCGGCCGACCTGTCGACCTGGACCCGGCTGGTCGACGCCCTCGAGCATCCGGAGCGGGTGGTCGACATCGCGATGGTCGGCAAGTACGTCGACCTCACCGAATCCTACAAGTCGCTGTCGGAAGCCCTGACGCACGCCGGCATCCACACCCGGTCGCGGGTGCAGATTCATTACGTCGATTCGGAGGTGGTGGAGCGCGACGGCGTCGACGTCCTGCGCGGGATGCACGCGATCCTGGTTCCCGGGGGCTTCGGCAAGCGCGGCGTCGAAGGCAAGATCGCCGCGATCCGCTACGCGCGCGAGAACGACGTTCCGTACCTCGGCATCTGCCTCGGCATGCAGCTCGCGGTCATCGAGTACGCGCGCCACAAGGCCGAGCTGACGCAGGCGAACAGCACCGAGTTCGATCCTGGGACGCCGCATCCGGTGGTCGCGCTGATCACCGAATGGCAGAACCGCGACGGCACCATCGAGCGGCGCGATGCCGCGTCCAACCTGGGCGGTACGATGCGGCTGGGCGCGCAGCCCTGCGAGGTCGTGCCTGGCACGCTCGCGCACCGCATCTACGGCGCCACGCGGGTGGCCGAGCGCCATCGGCACCGCTACGAGGTCAACAACCATTACCTGCCGCGCATCGAGGCGGCGGGGCTGCGGGTCGGCGCCTGGGCGAAGAGCGAGACCGCGGGCGACCTGTGCGAGATGGTCGAACTGCCGCAGCATCCGTGGTTCTTCGGCTGCCAGTTCCACCCGGAATTCACCTCGAACCCGCGTCGCGGACATCCGCTGTTCGTGAGCTTCATCCGCGCGGCGATCGAGCACCAGCAGGGCTCCGGGCGCGACGCTTCGCCGCAGGGCCTCGAGCTCGTCGCCTCGGCGTCGGCCTGATGCGCGGCGCCATGCTCCGGTGCCGCAGGCTGCCCCCGGGGGCGAAGCCGTGAAGCTCTGCGGCTACGACGTCGGGCTCGACCGGCCGTTCTTCCTGATCGCCGGCCCCTGCGTCGTCGAGTCGAGGCAGCTCCAGGTCGATGTCGCGGGCGAGCTCAAGGCGATCTGCGCCGATCTCGAGATCCCGTTCATCTTCAAGTCGTCCTACGACAAGGCGAACCGCAGCTCGGCCGCGTCCTATCGCGGCCCGGGAATGGACGAAGGCCTGCGCATCCTGGCCGAGGTCAGGCGGCACGTCGCGGTGCCGGTGCTGACCGACGTGCATGCGGAGGACGAGATCGCCGCCGCCGCGTCGGTCGTCGACGTCCTGCAGACGCCGGCGTTCCTCTGCCGCCAGACCGACTTCATCCAGGCGGTCGCGCGCGCGGGCAAGCCGGTCAACATCAAGAAGGGTCAGTTCTTAGCACCCGAGGACATGCAGCAGGTGGTCGCCAAGGCGCGGGCCGCGAGCGGCACCGACAACATCCTGGTCTGCGAGCGCGGGGCGTCCTTCGGCTATCACAACCTGGTCTCGGACATGCGCTCGCTGGCGATCATGCGCGCCACGGGCTGCCCGGTGGTGTTCGATGCCACGCATTCGGTGCAGCTTCCCGGGGGCAGGGGCACCTCGTCGGGGGGCCAGCGCGAGTTCGTGCCCGTGCTGGCGCGTGCGGCGGTGGCGGCGGGCGTATCCGGGGTCTTCATGGAGACGCATCCGAATCCCGAGGTCGCGCTGTCCGACGGCCCCAATGCCTGGCCGCTGGGCAGGATGCGCGCGCTGCTCGAGACCCTGAAGGAAATCGACGCCGCGGTGAAGCGCGCCGGCTTTCCCGAGAATGCCCTGATGAGGGACGCCGTCGAAGGCGGCTGAGCCCTCCGGTCACCCGGTCGCCAACGCTCCCGACCCCAATCGCTTCCCCCCTTCCAACCGCCTTCCGACCTTCGCCACCCGAACATGAGCGCCATCGTCGACGTCGTCGCCCGCGAGATCCTCGATTCCCGCGGCAATCCCACGGTTGAAGCCGACGTGGTCCTCGAATCCGGGGTCTCGGGACGCGCGGCGGTGCCTTCGGGCGCCTCGACCGGGTCGAAGGAAGCCGTCGAGCTGCGCGACGGCGACGCGTCGCGCTACCTGGGCAAGGGCGTGACCCGTGCGATCGAGAACGTCAACACCGAGATCTGTGAGGCCGTCCTCGGTCTCGACGCCACCGAGCAGGGGCTGGTCGATCGCACGCTGATCGACCTCGACGGCACCGACAACAAGTCGCGCCTGGGCGCGAATGCGCTGCTCGCCGTGTCCTGCGCCGTGGCCAAGGCCGCCGCAGAGGAGTGCTCGTTGCCGCTGTACCGTTACCTGGGCGGCGCCGGCGAGATGCAGCTGCCGGTGCCGCTGATGAACGTCATCAACGGCGGCGCCCATGCCAACAACAAGATCGACCTGCAGGAATTCATGCTGGTTCCGCTGGGCGCCCCGACGTTTCGCGAGGCCCTGCGCTACGGCGCCGAGGTGTTCCACACGCTGAAGAAGCTGATCGACGCCCGCGGCATGCCGACGACCGTCGGCGACGAGGGCGGTTTCGCGCCCAACCTGCCGTCCAACGAGGCGGCGCTGCAACTCCTGGTCGAGGCGATCGACAAGGCCGGCTACACGCCCGGCACCGACATCGCGCTTGCCCTCGATTGCGCGGCCAGCGAGTTCCACAGCGACGGCGCCTATCGCCTCGAATCCGAGAACCGGGCGCTGACGGCGAAGGAGTTCGCCGACGTGCTCGCGACGTGGTGCGACAAGTACCCGATCGTGAGCATCGAGGACGGCATGGCCGAGGACGACTGGGACGGGTGGAAGCACCTGACCGACCGCCTGGGCAAGCGGGTGCAGCTGGTCGGTGACGACATCTTCGTCACCAACACCCGGATCCTCAAGCAGGGCATCGCCAAGGGCGTGGCGAACTCCATCCTGATCAAGATCAACCAGATCGGGACGCTGTCCGAGACCTTTTCGGCGATCACCATGGCGACCCGCGCCGGATACACGTCGGTGGTGTCGCACCGCTCGGGCGAGACCGAGGATTCGATGATCGCCGACATTGCGGTCGGCACCAACGCCGGCCAGATCAAGACCGGCTCGCTGTCGCGCTCCGACCGGATCGCCAAGTACAACCAGCTGCTGCGCATCGAGGAAGACCTGGGCGATGCGGCGAGCTTTCCCGGACGCGACGCCTTCTTCAACCTGCGCTGATCCTCGACCGTGCGCTGGCTCGCCCTCGTCTTCGCCGCGCTGATCCTGGCCATCCAGTACCCGATGTGGCTGGGGAAAGGGGGCTGGCTGCAGGTCCGCGAATACGACCGGCAGGTCGCGCTGCAGCGCGACGCCAACGCCAAGCTCAAGGCGCGCAACGACGCCCTCGATGCCGATGTCCGCGACCTCAAGACCGGCTACGAGGCGATCGAGGAACGGGCGCGCGCCGACCTGGGGATGATCCGGCAGGACGAGGTCTTCTTCCAGATCCAGACCCCTCCGACCGCCAAGTCTGCGGCCGCGGCCGCCACGACCTCGCCCGCGGCGTCCGCGGCGCCCGCGCATTGAGGCGCAGCCGCGACGGATTGCAGCGCAGGTAGCGTGGTGCAGCACGTCCACAGCCGGCAGAACCCCAGGCTGCGTGAACTGGCACGCCTGATCGCCTCTTCGCGCGATCGCCGCAAGGCCCGGCGCTGCGTGCTCGAGGGGGCGCATCTCTGCGATGTGTACTGCGACCGGCACGGGGCGCCGGAGACACTGGTGGTCGTCGACGACGCCGCCGGCCGTCCCGAGATCGCGGCCCTGATCGCTCGCGTCCCGCCCTCGCGCGTCCTGGCCGTGCCGCGGCCGCTGTTCACCGAGATCGCGACCATGCCGCCGGAGGTCGGCGTGCTCGCCGTCGTCGCGAGCCCCCACCTGACCGCGGCGCCGCCGGGCCGCTTCTGCCTGCTGCTCGAGGATCTGCAGGATCCGGGCAACGTGGGGACGATGCTGCGCACGGCCGCCGCGGCCGGCGTCGACCAGGTGGTGCTGTCCCCGCACTGCGCCTTCGCATGGTCGCCCAAGACGCTGCGCGCGGGGCAGGGCGCGCATTTCCTGACCACCATCGTCGAGGACGTGGACCTCGAGGCCTGGTCGCGGGACTTTCGCGCCCAGGGCGGCCGCGTCGTCGCCACGGTCGCGCGCGACGGTGCGAGCCTCTACGCGAGCGACCTCGCCGGCCGGATCGCGATTGCGATCGGAAACGAGGGCAGCGGGCTTTCGGCCGCGCTGCTCGCCTGCGCCGACCTGCGCGTGACGGTGCCCATGGCGCCGGGAAGCGAGTCCCTCAACGCCGCCGCCGTCGCGGCCATCGTCCTGTTCGAAAGCCTGCGCCAGCGCGGGTCGGCCACCGCGCGGTAGACCCCCGCCGGCGTCAGTAGACGCGGCGGGCGAGCTTCGCGCGATGCACGATCGTCGTCGCGATCTCCTCGATCGACTTCGACGTGGTGTCGAGCATGGGGATCCCGTGCTGCTGCATCAGGTGCTCGGCCTCGCGGATTTCCTGGCGGCAGTTCTCCAGCGTCGCATAGTGGCTGCCGGGACGGCGCTCCTCGCGGATGTCACGCAGGCGCTCCGGCTGGATCGTGAGCCCGAACAGGCGCTCGCGGTAGGGGAGCACGCTCGCCGGCAGGTGGTGGTCGGCAAAGTCGTCGGGGGTGAGCGGAAAATTGGCGGCGCGCACCCCGAACTGCAGCGCCAGGTACAGCGACGTCGGCGTCTTGCCGCAACGCGAGACGCCGACCAGGATCACCTGCGACTTGTCGAGATCGCGGGTGACGGCGCCGTCGTCGTGCGATTGCGCGAAATTGATCGCCTCCATCCGCGCGAAATACTCGTGGCTGTTGGCCACCCCGTGCGAGCGGCCCGCCGCGTGCGAGCTCTTGGCGCCGAACTCGGCCTCGAGCGGCTGGATGAAGGTCTGGAACATGTCGAGGGTCAGCGCCTGCGCGTCGCGGCGGATCATCTCGCTCATCGTCTCGTCGACGACCGAACTCACCACGATCGGCCGCTTCCCTTCGGCCGCTGCGGTTGCGTTCACCTGGCGCAGGGCGTCCGCGACCTTCTCGGCCGAGTCGACGAACGGGATGGTGACCCGTCTGAAGCGGATGTCCTCGAACTGCGTCAGCAGGCTGTTGCCCAGCATCTCGGCGGTGATGCCCGTGCGGTCGGAGATGAAGAAGACGGTGCGGTGATCCGGCATGGGGGATTCGGTCGAAGATGCGCCGCGCGATCCGGCTACCAGTCGGCCCACACCGGATCGACGGTGTCGATCATCGGCGGCACCTGACCGAGCTCCCAGCGGCTTTCGCCGGGGCCGTGCCAGTCGGAGCCCCCGGAGGCCCGGAAGCCGAACGTGCGGGCCAGCGTGGCGAACTCGCGGATCTGCGCGGCGGTATGCGAGGGTGAAAGGACCTCGATCGCATCGCCGCCCAGGTCGCGGAATTCGCCGAGGAGCCGCCGCATGCCGGTGGCGGTGAGCTTGTAGCGCCCCGGATGCGCGATGACTGCCTGGCCACCCGCGTCGCGGATCCAGCCGACGGCCTCGGTCAGCGTGGGCCAGGCGTGAGCGACGTAGCCGGGCTTCCCGCGCGTGAGGAAGCGGCGGAACGCGTCCTTCATGTCGCGGACGTGCCCGGACTCGACCAGGTGGCGCGCGAAATGCGTCCGCGAGATCAGCTCGTCGCTGGCGGCGTAGGCGCGGGCGCCGGCGAATGCATCGGGCACGCCCGCAGCCGCGAGGGCGTCGCCGATCCGCCGCGCCCGCTGGTCGCGCCCGCTGCGCACCCCGGCGAGACCCTCGACCAGCCTGTCGTTCGCGGGATCCACGCGCAGGCCCACGACATGCACGGTCTCGCGCTCCCAGGTCACCGACAGCTCGGCCCCGCTGACCAGCGTGATATTCGCTTCCAGCGCGGCTTCGCGCGCCTCGTCGATCCCGGCGAGCTGGTCGTGGTCGGTCAGGGCGATGACATCGACGCCCTGCGCCGCCGCCCGGCGCACGACGTCCCTGGGCGAGAGCAGGCCGTCGGAGCAGGTCGAGTGGCAGTGCAGATCGTAGCGTGTCACCCGGGCATTTTACCAAGCCGCCCGCGCGTGGCCGCCGGAACGAGATGCTTCGCCCATGCCACGCGAGGCTGCGTTTTTTCGCGAATCTGGACGCATTGGCATCGCCGCCGGCCTTTTTTGCGACATTTCATCCCGTCGGGGATGCCGCCTGTCGGCCCCTCTTGCAATGCCTCGCACTTCGCGCAACGATATGCCAATGGTATAGGGACGTTACGCGGCGGCGCCGCGGCATTCAATCAAATCGGGAGCTTGGGAAGTGAAGTTCTTCGACCGTGTGCTGAATCCCCGCGAAATCCGGCGGCGCCTCGGCATGAATCAAGAGCAGTTCTGGACCCAGATCGGTGTCACGCAGAGCGGTGGATCGCGCTATGAGAGCGGACGCGAAATGCCGCGCCCGGTCAAGGAGTTGTTGAGACTCGTTCACGTGGAGCAGATCGACTTGTCGCAGGTCAAGCGCGTCGATTTCGAGATCATCAGCTATCTCAAGGAATCGCATCCCGACCTGTACCGCAACCTGCGGCGCGCCGCGCGCGGCCGCGGCGGCGCCGCGTCGATCTCCAGCATTCCGGACATCCCCGCCCCCGAGGGCGCCGACGAACTGGTGGCGGCAGGCGCGTCGGGCATGACCGCCGGCAACGCCCGCGGCGAGTAGCGGACAGGCAGCGCGCCCCTGCGCGCCCGCGGCAAGGGCGCCTGTTCGCCATCGGGCGCCGTTCAGCGATCCCGCAACCGGGGTTGCCGCGGCCCGCGGCCGGGCCGTACCGTTTCCCTCCTTCCTCGCAACCGGCCGGTGCAGGCGCCCCGATGCCTGCGCCGGCCGGGTGAGCGCATCCGGCTTGGTAGAATCTGCCTTTGCGCCCGCGCGTCGCGGCGCCGCACCTTCACTCACCCGTTCGCCCAGAGGTTTCGCATGACCGACGTCTCCCGTGTCGTCCCCTTCGAGCGCTTGCGCATGAGCGATCTCGACCAGGTCGGTGGCAAGAACGCATCGCTGGGCGAAATGATCGGCGAGCTCACCGCCGCCGGCATCCGCGTTCCGGGGGGCTTTGCCACGACCGCTGCGGCATTCCGCGAGTTCGTCGCGCAGGACGGCCTGGGCGATCGCATCGACGCCGAGCTTGCGGGTCTCGACATCGAGGACGTCAATGCGCTGGCGCAGGTGGGCGCCAAGATCCGCGGTTGGATCGACGACGCGCCGCTGCCCAAGGCGTTCGTCGCCGACATCGAGCGCGCCTGGGCGGCGCTGGGCCGCGATGCGGACAAGGCGTCGTTTGCGGTGCGCTCCTCCGCCACGGCGGAGGATCTGCCCGATGCCTCATTCGCTGGGCAACAAGAAACATTCCTCAATATCAATGGCTTGGAGAACATAATTCAAGCCATTCGTCACGTATTTGCGTCCCTGTACAACGACCGGGCAATCGCCTATCGGGTCCACCAGGGCTTTGCGCACAAGGATGTCGCGCTGTCGGCGGGCGTGCAGCGGATGGTTCGCAGCGACAAGGGCGCAGCCGGCGTCATGTTCACCCTCGACACCGAATCCGGCTTCGACCAGGTCGTGCTGATCACCTCGTCGTACGGCCTCGGCGAATCGGTCGTCCAGGGCGCAGTCAACCCCGACGAGTTCTACGTCTACAAGCCGAATCTCGCGGCCGGGCGGCCGGCGATCCTGCGCAAGACCACCGGCAGCAAGGCGACACAGATGGTCTTCGGCAGCCACGCGTCCGCCGGGAAGTCGACGCAGGTCGTCGAGGTCGACGCCGACGCGCGTGCGCGCTTTTCGCTGACCGACGCGCAAACCGAGGAACTGGCGCGGCACGCCGTCGCCATCGAGCGCCATTACGGCCGCCCGATGGACATCGAATGGGCGCTCGACGGCGAGGACGGGAAGCTCTACATCCTGCAGGCGCGGCCGGAGACGGTGAAGTCCCGCGAGGACGCGAATTCGATGCGACGCTATCGCCTGAAGTCGCCCGGGCGCTCGCTCGCCTCGGGCCGCGCGATCGGGCAGAAGATCGGCCAGGGTCCGGTGCGGCTGGTGAAGTCGGCGAAGGAGATGGATCGCGTCAAGCCCGGCGACGTGCTGGTGACCGACATGACCGACCCCGACTGGGAGCCGGTGATGAAGCGGGCCAGCGCGATCGTCACCAATCGCGGGGGACGCACCTGTCACGCCGCGATCATCGCGCGCGAGCTCGGCATCCCCGCCGTGGTCGGCTGCGGCGACGCGACCGAGGTGCTGCAGGACGCTGCACCGGTGACCGTCAGCTGCGCCGAGGGCGACACCGGGCAGATCTACGCGGGACTGCTGGAGGTCGAGGTCGTCGACGTGGCGCTCGACAAGATGCCCGAATCGCCGACCAAGATCATGATGAACGTCGGCAATCCCGAGCTCGCCTTCGAGTTCCGCCAGCTTCCGAACGAGGGCGTCGGTCTCGCGCGCCTCGAATTCATCATCGCCAAGAACGTCGGCATCCACCCCAAGGCGCTGCTCGAGCTCGACCGGCAGCCAGCCGAGCTCAAGCGCGACATCGAGCGCAGGATCGCCGGGTACGCGAGCCCGACCGAGTTCTATGTCGGCAAGATCGTCGAGGGCATCTCGACCATCGCCGCGGCGTTCTACCCCAAGCCGGTCATCGTCAGGCTCTCGGATTTCAAGTCGAACGAATACTCGAACCTGCTCGGCGGAGAGCGCTACGAGCCGCACGAGGAGAACCCGATGCTGGGTTTCCGCGGCGCGTCGCGCTACCTGGCCTCAGAGTTCTACGACTGCTTCGCGCTCGAATGCGAAGCCATGCGCCGGGTCCGCGACACCATGGGGCTCACCAACGTCCAGCTGATGATCCCGTTCGTGCGCACGCTGGACGAGGCGCAGAAGGTGGTTGCGCTGCTGGCGAAGAACGGACTGCGGCGCGGCCAGAACGGGTTGCGCGTGATCATGATGTGCGAGATCCCGTCCAACGCGCTGCTGGCCGCACGCTTCCTCGAGCACTTCGACGGCTTCTCGATCGGCTCGAACGACATGACGCAGCTGACCCTGGGCATCGACCGCGACGCGGGCGGTCAGATCGCGGCGACGTTCGACGAGCGCGACGACGCGGTCAAGGCGATGCTCAAGCTCGCGATCGACGCCTGCCGCGCCAAGGGCGCGTACTGCGGCATCTGCGGGCAGGGCCCCTCCGACCATCCCGACCTGGCGCAATGGCTGGTCGCGCAGGGCATCGAGAGCATGTCGCTCAATCCCGATACCGTCGTGTCGACCTGGATGCTGCTCGCCAAGGGCGGCGCCTCGGCCCCGGCGCCGGCATCCCGGACGATGGCGGCCGACTAGCGGGATTGCGCGCAGGCGACGCGGTCGCGGCTCACGGCGCTGCCATCGCGTCCACGGCCCGCCTGAACGAGGGGTAGAGGACGAAGTTGGCGTAGGCGCTGATGTGGTCGGCGTCGAAATAGAGCGGTCCTTGCGCGGTGACCGCCTCGCAGCGGCTGTCCCCGCAGAGGACCGGCAGCGGGTCCCAGATGCGGAGCGGCGGATGCCGCGAGGCCAGGGCCTCCATGGCGGCGAGCGTGGGCGCCCGATAGGCCTCCTCGTCGGCCCGCGACTCGCCGGTGCCGTCGGCGCACTGCGGGTTCACGCGCGTATAGGGGTCGACGCAGCGAAAGACCGGTACGCGAAACACCGGCTTGGGCGCCTCGAACAGGACCTGCAGGCCGGCGCGCTGGAAGGGAACGAACCACTGCAGCGCATCGTCCATCGCCGCGGCGATCGACGGCATCTCGCCTGGCGAACGCCGGAACGCATCCCCCGCTTCGCCCGATCCACGCGCGCCCCACTGGTTGACCAGGCGCGGCACGCGCAGCGATGGCAGGAAGACGATATCGCCCGGGTGGCCGAGTTCCAGCACTTCGTTCATCGCGGCGTGCGCGCCGGCCAGGCACCCGGGCGGCGGGTCCGTCATCGGAGCCATCAGGCTGATGTACGAGCAGCCCGGCATTTCGTACAC
>JBLMVY010000139.1:0-4308 GCA_050256935.1 Candidatus Levyibacteriota bacterium
ACCATCGGGTTGCTGCCGATCATGATCACGTTGCCGGCGCGCACTTCCTGGGCGATTTTCATGTCGATTCCTGGGTGCTCCGCCGGCGGGCCGGCGAATGACGTTGCGAAGTTGGTAAACCCATAATTATAGCCGGCTGCGCCAGAATTCAACAAGGCCGGTCGCAAGATCGGGCAGGGTCGCGAGATGGTCGGCCCAGCGCCGCCCGTGGTGGCGCAGCGCGTCGGCGGCGGCCCGGAATGCGGGCCAGGCCGCGACCGACGCAGCGCCGTCCTCGGCATTGAACCCCCGCCAGAACGCGTGCAGGGCCGTGCGCGCAGGCTCCGGCAGGTCGGCCGTGTAGCGGTCGAGGAAGGCCTCGAGCTTCAGCACGTGCGCATTCTCGTCCTGGGGGTAGGGCTGCCAGACGAAGGGAAGCGCCGCCCATTGCGCGCGGACGAACGAGTCCTCGCCGCGGACGAAGTTGACGTCCGAGCGCCAGAGCAGGCGGTCGAAGTCCTCCTGGACGGAGAACGGGCGGATCGACAGCGTCAGCCGTCCGTGGGTCACCGACTGGCGGGCATGCGGGACATCGCCGTGCAGCCAGGCGTCGAGGGCGGCGGTTGCGACGCCCTCGGGCACCGTGCAGCGTATCGCCTCGTCGCCCTCGGCCCATGCGTCGAACAGCGCCGGGAGCGCCCGGTTCGGGTAGCAGAAGAGGACGATGTCCAGCGCCACCGGGCGCTCGCCGGCACCTTCCGGCGCCTCGCCGGGTCCGGGGCGAGGCAGGCGTTCACGGAGGTCGCGATCCCGGGCTTCGACGAGGCCCGCCTCGCGGATCAGGCCGCCGGTGCGGGCCGTGAAGCCGGGAAACCAGAAATAGCGCGTCAGGGCCCGCTGCGGCAACGGCGAGGCCAGCGCATGCACGGCGTCGACCCAGGGTTCGGCCGACAGGTATTCGAGGTTGAACCACAGCGGAGAGTGCGCGCTCGCCGCCATGGCGTCGAGGCAGCCTTCCGGCAGCCCGCATCCGAAGCACTCGACGATCACGTCGGGCCGGCCGTCCGTGCCGGCGGCCTCGTCCAGCAGGCGCACGGTCACGCCGCGGTGCGCCTGGGTCCGGGCCAGGGGATCGAGCGCCGGCTCGAAGCGGGCGAGGGTGGCGATGCGGTCGATCCACAGCGTCACGTCGAGCGCGTGCTCGAATACCAGCTGGCGCGCGAGGCGCCAGGCGACGCCGGCGTCGCCATAGTTGTCGACGACGCGGCAGAACACGTCCCATCGCCTGCCGTTCATCGCGCGAGTGTACCGCCCATCCCCCTGCGCGCCGTCCGCGCGCCGCGTCGGGCCCCGCTACTCGTCCTTCGGCAACTCGCTCTCGTGCCAGCGCGCGAGCGCCAGGCGCGACAGGCCGACAGTGGCCGCGAACATCGCGACCCCGGCGGCGGCGATCAGCAGCAGCGCCGCGAAAAGCCTCGGGATGTTGAGCTGGATGCCGGCGAGCAGGATCTGGTAGGCGAGACCCGCGCCCTCGCCGCCGGTTCCGGCGACGAACTCGGCGACCACGGCGCCGATCAGCGCCAGCCCGCTCGCGATGCGCAGGCCGCCGAAGAAATAGGGCAGTGCACTGGGCACGCGCAGTCGCCACAGCGTCTGCCAGCGCGTGGCGCGCGACAGGCGGAACAGGTTCGCGAGGCCGCGGTCGACGCTGCGCAATCCCAGCGTGGTGTTCGAGATGATCGGGAAGATGGCGACGACGACCGCGCACAGGACCAGCGCGACACGGGTGTCGTGCACCCAGATGATGATCAGCGGGGCGATCGACACGATCGGCGTCACCTGCAACAGGATCGCGTAGGGGAAGAGGCTCATCTCGATCAGGCGGCTTTGCGCGAACACCAGCGCGATCGCGACGCCTGCCACGACCGCCAGCGCCAGGGCGGTCAGCGCGACGCCGAGGGTCACGGCGAGGGAGGCGAACAGCAGGGCGCGGTCGGCATAGAGCGTATGCAGGACCAGCAGCGGCGAAGGGATGAGGTAGGCCGGCAGGTGCCGCAGCGTGACCAGCGCCTGCCAGGCCGCCAGCACGACGACGGCGACGACCAGCGGGGCGAGCACGCGCAGCAGGCGGGTGCGCATGTTGGCGGGGGTCATCGGGATCCGCGGCCGGCGATGTCGTCGGGCAGCGCGCCGGCAGCGGCCGCCGCGGCGGTTGCGGGCGTCGCGGGCACGCGACTGCCGATGTCGTCGGGCAGCGCGCCGGCCCCGGCGTCGGCGACGCGCGAGGAAAGACGGTGCGCCTGCGCCGCGAAAGCCGTCGACACGCGGAATGCGTCGCTTCGCGGATACGGCTCGGGAATGTCCCAGGCGTCGAGGATGCGACCGGGGCGCGCGGCCATCACCGCGACCCGTGTGGACAGGAACACCGCCTCGTGGATGCTGTGGGTGACGAAGACGACCGTAAAGCGCTGCGCGGACCACAGCGACAGCAGTTCGCCGTCGAGGCGCTGGCGCGTGAACTCGTCGAGCGCGCCGAAAGGCTCGTCCATCAGCAGCAGTTCGGGTCCGGTCACCAGCGCCCGGGCGATCGAAGCCCGCATCTGCATGCCCCCCGACAGCTCGCGCGGGAGGTGATCGGCGAAGCCGCCGAGGTTCACGCGCTCGAGCGCCTCGGCCACGGCGCGCTTCGCCGCCGCACGCGCGACGCCCGCGAGGTCGAGGGGCAGGCGGACATTGGTCGAGATCTTCGCCCAGGGCATCAGCGTCGGTGCCTGGAAGACGAAACCCAGGCGCGGGCGCGGCCGGCGGGGCGACGGGTGGGGCGCCGTGGGACGCCCGGCGGCGGGTTGGCCTGTACCGTGCCAGACGATGCGTCCCGACGAGGGCCGTGCGAGGCCGGCGATCAGGCTGAGCAGCGTGGACTTGCCGCAGCCCGAGGGTCCGACGATGGTCAGGAACTCGCCGCGCCGGATCGCGAGGTCGACGTCGGCGAGTGCACGGGTGCCGTTGGCGTAGGTGCGCGAAACCCCGTCGAGTTCGACCAGGAGTTCGCCGGTCGCCGGGTCGGGACGCCGGCCATCGCCATCGCCGGCGCTCACGGGACGACGCGCACGGCCTTGACGAGATCGAGGGTGTACGCCTGGCGGTAGTCGACGTTGGGCTTGGCCAGTCCCGCTTCCCGCAGGAAGTCGATGGTCGCCTGCCAGCGCCGGTCGGTCATGGTCAGCAGGCCGAATTTCCGCGCGTCCGCATTGACGACAATGCCGTATTCGTTCAGCTTGCGCTGCCCGTAGGCGAGGAGATCGTCGGTCATCTCCGGGTTCGCCTTGCGGATCAGCGCGTTGCCCGCGGCCGGATGTGCGAGGTAGGCCTTCCAGCCTTCGGCCGACGCGCGGATGAAGCGCTCGAGGACGTCGCGCTTGGCGGCGAGGGTCGATCGCGTGACGACCAGCGTCTCCGAATACGGGGGGTAGCCGCGGTCGGCGAGCAGGAACACCACGGGCTGGACGCCGCCTTTCTCGATCGAGTAAGGCTCCGAGGTCGCGAATCCCTGCTGGGAGAGTCCCGGGTCGGCGAGGAACGGCTGCACCGAGAAGCCGTAGGGTCGCTTCTGGGCATCGGTGAATGCGAACTTCTGCCGCAGCCACGGCCAGAACGTCGTGTTGCTCGCGGCGCCGATCGCGATCGGCTTGCCCTTGAGATCCTCGAGACGCCGCACGCCCGGATGGGCAATGATCACCGTCGGATTCTTCTGGAAGGTCGCGGCGATCGCGACCACGGGCACGTCCTGCTCGACCGCCGACAGCACCTGCAGGGCGTCGGCCATCGCGATGTCGATCTGGCCGGCGGCGAGCAGCTGCAGGCCGTTCACCTGCGGGCCGCCCATGCGGATGGTCACGTCGAGGCCGTACTTGCGGTAGGTCCCGTCGGCGACCGCCTGGTAGAACCCGCCGTGCTCGGCTTCGGCGAGCCAGTCGGTGGAGAACACGACCTTTTGCAGCGTCTGCGCCTGCGCGCAGACCGCGCCGGCCAGGAGGGCGAGGCCCAGGCCGATCCATCGCATCGGGTTTCGCTTGGTCACGGTCCGCCTCCTTCGCAAAGCCGCCTTTTTAACACGGCGGGCGGGCCGCCGGGACCGGCGCGGCCCGGTCAGGCGAGCGCCTTGGCGAGCAGCGTCTCGCCGCCCTCCAGCAGGAATGCCTTGAACGCCTGCGCCGCCGGCGACAGGCGCTTCTTCTCGCGATGGACGACGTGCCAGGCGCGCATGACCGGGGTGCCGGCGACCTTGAGCACGACGATGCGCCCGGTCGCGAGCTCGAGCACGACGGT
>JBLMVY010000140.1:0-4293 GCA_050256935.1 Candidatus Levyibacteriota bacterium
TCGCTGCCAATGCGAGATCAGGGTCCATCGCGCATGCCGTGCGCTGCGAAATCGCGGAGTACGCCGGTGGAATGCCCGACCGGCACGACCGCCGCGACGGGCGGGCGGCGATGGGCTTGGCCCCGAGGCGCCTGCGGCGCAGTCGTCGCAAAGCGGGTGGCTCGTGCGCGGCCAGTCGTGGGTTGACTGGCCGCCGCGAGCCGGGACCCGCGCGACGACGCGGGTGCGGCGCCGAAGCCTCGGGGCCAAGCCCATCGCCACCCGCCACGCCGGAATGCGACGCCGAAGCGCGACGCCACCCGCCGGGGCGAACGTCAGAGGTAATCCGGGCTCACCACCGCCTTGAGCACCACCCCCGAGCCTTCTTCACCCGCATGGTTCGAGAACCACCAGACCGCGCCCTTGCGCACCGACCACCACGCCTCCTCGCCGCTCAGCAGGAACGATGCGACCTGCCCCAGCGTCGGCTGGTGTCCGACGACGAGCACGCTTTCGCGCGCATTGGGCCAGTTGGCGGCGTCGAGAATCACCGCCGCGTTCGCGCCCGGGGCGAGCGCCGGCACCGTCTTGAACTTGCGCTCGAGCGGCTTGACCGTCTGCTGGCAGCGCACCGCGGGCGAGACCAGGACCCGACAGTTGTCGGGCAGATGGCGCTCCAGCCAGCGCGCGACGCGCTCGGCCTGCTTGACACCCTTGGAAGTCAGGCGACGATCGAGATCCGGCACACCGGATTCGGCGTCGCAGTGGCGCCACAGGATCAGGTCCATCGCCGCAGGCTACGCGCGACGGCGCCCCGTGTCATCCTGCCGGCGACTCTTCCACCGACAGCCACATGCACCCGGCCTTGGACTCGTGCTGGAGGGCGTCCAGGTACGCGCGATGGGACTCGATCTCCTCGGCCGCGACCAGCACGGGCCGGACCGCGAACCCCCCGAGCGGAGGGGCCTCTTCGGCCGTGCGTCCTGCGCCCGGCGCCACCAGCGCGGGCGCCCCGATGTCGATGGTCAGGGTCTCCTGCCCGCGGGTCATCGCGAGGTACACGTGGGCCAGCAGTTCGGCGTCGAGCAGCGCGCCGTGCAGCGTCCGGTGGGCATTCGACACGCCGAAACGCTCGCACAGTGCATCGAGGTTGTTGCGCTTGCCCGGGAACGCCTCGCGCGCCAGCGCCAGCGTATCGGTGAGCCTGGCGTAGAGCGACGAGGACGGCGCAAGCCCGGCCCGCGCGAACTCCGCGTCGAAGAAAGCGATGTCGAAAGGCGCGTTGTGGATGATCCATTCGGCGCCGCGCGCGAAGTCGATGAATTCCTGCGCGATGTCGGCGAAGCGCGGCTCGCCGATCAGGTCTTCGCGCGTCATTCCGTGCACCTCGGTGGCGCCCGGATCGATTTCGCGCTCCGGATCGATGCGGAAGTGCAGATGCGCCCCGGTGAGCCGCCGGTCGACGACCTCCACGGCGGCGATTTCGATGATCCGGTGTCCCTGCCTCGGATCGAGGCCGGTGGTTTCGGTGTCGAGCAGCAGCTGGCGCATCGTTCCTGCGGAGCGTTTCCCTATTTGCGGTATTTCTGGATCGTCGACTGGATCTCGGCGATCGCGCGTTCGATCTCGTCCTCGGTCAGGTCGCGCGAGGTTCCGGTCCGATCGGCAAGCGTGACGGTGTCCTCGATCTCGGTGGCGAATTCCCCCGGCTCGAGCGCATCGGTCGTCGTCGACAGCTCGTCGGTCAGCGTCTCGGGTCCCCAGCGAACGATGATCGCGGACACGTTGTCGCCGTCGGGACCGCCGCGCGCTTCGGCCTCGCGCATGATACGCGGCCCCACCGTCAGGATGGGCGTGGAGGTCAGCATCGTCGCGAGCTCGCCACGGGGATAGACGCTCCACAGGCCGTCGGTGCACAGGATCAGGATGTCGCCGTTCTTGAGCGTGGTGCGCCGCGACAGGTCGACGACCGGAGCCACCTGGCCGCCCAGGCAGCTGTAGATCTTGTTGCGGTCCGGGTGCACTGCGGCCTCCTCGGACGAGATCACGCCCTGGTCGACGAGGTACTGCACCTTCGAATGATCCTTGGTCGATCCGATCAGCTTGCCCTGGCGCAGCAGGTAGAAGCGCGAGTCGCCGACATGGGCCCAGTAGGCCTGCCCCGCCTGGACCACGACGGCGACGCAGGTGGTCCGGGGCGTCTCCAGCATCGAGAACTGGGTCGCGTAGGCGCCCAGCGCAGCGTGCGCCCGCAGCATCGTCTCCTGCATGAAGCGCAGCGGGTTCCTCAGCATCGGCTTCGCTTCCTGGTGGAAGCGCTCGACGAACAGCCGAACGGCGATCTGCGCGGCGATCTCGCCGCCTACGTGCCCGCCCATGCCGTCGGCGATGACCAGCAGCAGCGTCTCCCGGCTGTAGGTGTAGGCAATGCGATCCTGGTTGACCTCGCGCCCGCCCTTGAGCGATTCCTGGAAGATCGTGAAGCGCATCGGTCGCTCAAGCGCCGATTTCCGAGAACAGCACGCGCTTCAGGTTTCCGAAGAATGTCAGCTTGCGCTTCGGGGGCGGGATGTCGCGGATCGCACGCTGCAGCGCGAACACGCTCTGCGGGCGCTCGAGGGGATCGAGGCGCAGGCACCAGTCGATCACCTCGAGGAGATTGTCCGAATACTGCCCCGACCAGATCTTCTTGGCCGACACCAGGTGGTCTTCCTGCACGCGTGCGTCGGCGGCCTGGGGCGCGAACGCGGCGAGGCAGGCGAACATCGACGCACCGGTGCCATAGACGTCCGTCCAGGGCCCAAGGCGGTCGTGGTCGCGGTACTGCTCGGGGGCGGCGAAGCCCGGCGTGTACATCGGCGCGAGCTTGGGACGGTTGGTGGTCAGCGTCTGGCGCGCCGCGCCGAAATCCAGCAGCACCGGGCTGCCGTCGCTGTGCAGGTAGATGTTCGCCGGCTTGATGTCGAGATGCAGGATCTTGTGCGTATGGACCTCGCGCAGACCGTTCAGCAGGTGCATGAACACCTGGCGGACGAAGCGCTCCGACATCTGGTCCTGGCGCATCTGGATGTGCTGCTGCAGCGTGCGCCCGCGCTCGTAGCGCATCACCATGTAGACCGTCTCGTTGGCGCGAAAGAAGTTCAGCACGCGCACGACGTTCGGGTGGTTGATCTTGGCGAGCGCGCGCCCTTCCTCGAAGAAGCACTTCATTCCGTAGCGGAACGAGGTGAGATTCTCGGCCGAGCTCGCGTTGACGATGTCGCCCTCGGTGCGAAGCACCAGCGACGCGGGCAGGTATTCCTTGATCGCGACCGGCGTGCCGGTCTCGTCGTAGGCCCGGTAGACGATGGAGAACCCGCCGCGGCTGATCTGCCGGTCGATCCGGTAGTTCAGCAGCTGGTAGCCGCCGGGGAGCGCTTGGTTGGTGACGGGCATCGACTCTGTCGGGCAACGGGGTACGGGCGAAACCAAGGGCCCGCAATTCGCGTGCCAACACCGCCGGCTCGCCTTGCGCCGGATGCGGATAACGCATACATTCTCCCGATGCCAACCCCCAAAGTAAAGCCGGAAAACTTTTCAAAACCGGCCCCTGCGGCGCCCATTTCCAAATGATTCTCAGCATGACCGGTTTCGCGGCGGTGGCCGCGGAGCTTCCGGGCATTTCGCTTGCAGTGGAGCTGCGCTCGGTCAATCACCGCTACCTCGACGTCACCGTCAAGCTGCCCGAGGAGTTGCGGACCCTGGAGCCGCAGCTGCGCGAGCGCCTGTCCGCGGCGCAAAAGCGCGGCAAGCTCGAATGCCGCGTCGCCCTCGCGCGCACGGTGAGCAGCGGCGCGGGCATCGCCGTCGACACTGCACGCGTGCAGCAGCTCGCCGCCGCGGCCGCCGGCATCGCCAAGGTGGTTCCGGGCACGCCACCACTGACCACCGCCGACATCCTGCGCTGGCCGGGCGTCATGGTCGAAGCGTCGATGCCGCTCGAGACCCTGGCCGAGCGGGTCAGCGCGCTGGTGGACCAGGGCCTCGTCGATCACACGGCGGCGCGCGAGCGCGAAGGCGCCAAGCTCCGTGCCGTGCTCGAGGCGCGCTGCGCCGACATCGACGCCCAGGTCGCCCGCGTCGCACCCCGCATTCCGATCCTGCACGCCGCGTTCGTCGACAAGCTGGGCGCGCGACTGAGGGAGGCGGGCCTCGACCCCAACGAGGATCGGCTGAAGCAGGAGCTCGCCCTGTTCGCGACCAGGATCGACGTCGCCGAGGAGGTGGCGCGGCTTTCGACCCACGTCGCCGAATTCCGGCGCGTGCTGGCGCAAG
>JBLMVY010000141.1:0-5921 GCA_050256935.1 Candidatus Levyibacteriota bacterium
TCGAGCTTGGCGCTGGCGCTGTACTTGCGCGCGTTGGCCATGATGGTCGCGAAACCCTGCTCGGCCTCCTGTGCCGACTTCACGCCGACGAGCACGCCACCCGCCTCGGTCTTGTGCAGGATGTCGGGGGACACGATCTTCAGCACGACCGGGAAGCCCATCCCGGTCGCGAGCTTCACCGCGTCGGCCGCGGTGGCCGCGACGCCTTCCTTGGGCACCGGGATGCCGTAGGCGTCACAGACGAGCTTCCCTTCGGGCGCGGTGAGCGACGAGCGCCCCTCGGCCTTGACCTTGTCCAGAATCTTCCTGACCGCTGCCTTGTCCTGCGCCATTGCCTGCTCCCTGTTCGCCTGGTTCAACCGCGGATCCGCGGCGTTCGTGCCCGTGCGGTCCGCGCGGTCAGATTGCGCGCTCGGCGCGCAGCTCGTCGATCTGCTGGCGCGAGTAGCCGAGCTCCGCCAGGACCTCGTCGGTGTGCTCGCCGAGCAGCGGCGAGCGCTTCACATCGGTCGGGCTGTCGGACAGCTTGATCGGGTTGCCCACCGAGAGGTACTTGCCCCGCGTCGGATGATCGACCTCGACCACGGTCCCGGTCTTGCGCAGCGACGGCTCCTCGGCGATCTCCTTCATCGACAGGATCGGCCCGCAGGGGATGTCGTACTTGTTCAGGATCTCCATCGCCTCGAACTTCGTCTTGGTCATCGTCCACTTCTCGATCTCGCCGAAGATCTCCATCAGGTGCGGCAGCCGCGCCTTGGGGGTCGCATAGCGCGGATCGGTCAGCCACTCCTCGCGGCCGATGACCTTGCAGATGTCCTTCCACACCGGCGCCTGGGTGATGAAATAGATGTAGGCGTTGGGGTCGGTCTCCCAGCCCTTGCACTTGAGGATCCAGCCCGGCTGTCCGCCGCCCGACGCGTTGCCTGCGCGCGGCACCGCTTCCCCGAACCTGCCGTTCGGATACTGCGGGTACTCCTCCATGACCTTGGTGCGGTCGAGGCGCTGCTGGTCGCGCAGCTTGACCCGGCAGAGGTTCAGCACTCCGTCCTGCATCGCCGCGGTCACGAGTTGCCCGCGTCCGGTCGTGTTGCGCTGGTAGAGGGCCGTGACGATGCCGAGCGCGAGATGCAGCCCGGTCCCCGAATCGCCGATCTGCGCGCCGGTCACCAGCGGCGGGCCGTCGTCGAAGCCCGTCGTCGATGCCGCGCCTCCCGCGCATTGCGCGACGTTCTCGTAGACCTTGCAGTCGGCGTAGGGGCCGGGGCCGAAGCCCTTGATCGAAGCGACGATCATCCGCGGATTGAGCTCCTGGATCCGCTCCCAGGTGAAGCCCATGCGGTCGAGCGCGCCGGGCGCGAAGTTCTCGACCAGCACGTCGCACTTCCTCACCAGCGCCTCGAGGACCGCCTTGCCCTTGGGATTCTTGGCGTCGATCGTGACCGAGCGCTTGTTGTGGTTCAGCATCGTGAAGTAGAGGCTGTCGACATCCGGAATGTCGCGCAGCTGCCCGCGCGTGATGTCGCCTTCGCCCGCACGCTCGACCTTGATCACGTCCGCCCCGAACCACGCCAGCAGTTGCGTGCACGTGGGACCCGACTGCACGTGCGTGAAATCCAGAATCCTGACTCCGTCCAGCGCTTTACCCATGAAAACCCCTGTGCTCTCTTGCGCGCTCCGCGCGTCGTCCGTTGCGCTCGCGCGCAGCCTGTTTAGCCCTGATCCGTCCTGCCCTGGGGGCCGCCTCGCGTCCCCGGCCCGCGGACGGGTCATCCATTCATTTCTTCGCGGTCGGGTTGAGGCTGGTGATGCGACCGCTCTCCGTGCCTGCCTTCTCGTCGATGACGGCGTTGATGAGGGTCGGCCGGCGCGAGCGGATGGCCTCTTCCATCGCCTTGCGCAGGTCGCCGGGCGTCGTGACGTGCACCCCCACGCCGCCGAAGGCCTCCATCAGCTTCTCGTAGCGCGCGTCCTTGACGAACACCAGCGGCGCCGGGTCGCTGCCGCCGGTGACGTTGATCTCGTCGCCACGGTAGACGCCGTTGTTGTTCAGGATCACCACGCAGACCGGCAGGTCGTAGCGGCAGATGGTCTCGACTTCCATGCCCGAGAACCCGAAGGCGCTGTCGCCCTCGATGGCGATGACCTGCTGTCCGCTCACCACCGCGGCGGCGACCGAGAATCCCATGCCGATGCCCATGACGCCCCAGGTGCCGACGTCCAGCCGCTTGCGCGGCTTGTACATGTCGACGATGCTGCGGGTGAAATCCAGGGCGTTGGCGCCCTCGTTGACCAGGATCGCGTCCGGATTCGCCTTGACGATGTCGCGCACCACGTTGAGGGCGCTGTGGAAATTCATCGGCGCCGGGTCCCTGGCCAGCGTCTCGGCCATCTTGGCCACGTTCTTGTTCTTGCGCTCGGCGACGGCGGACAGCCACTCGGCCGGAGGCTTGGCCCAGCCCGCCGTCGAGTCGATCGCCGCGAGCATCGCCGAAACGCAGGAGCCGATGTCCCCCACCAGCGGCGCGTCGATGGCCACGTTGCTGTCGGCCTCCTGCGGCGAGATGTCGACCTGGATGAACTTCTGGCCGCCCCAGCCCTTGGACGTCTTGCCGCCCCAGGTCTTGCCCTTGCCGTGCGAGAGCAGCCAGTTGAGGCGCGCGCCCACCAGCATCACGACGTCGGCCTCGGGCAGCACGAACGAACGCGCCGCGGACGCGCACTGCGGATGCGTGTCGGGCAGCAGGCCCTTGGCCATCGACATCGGCAGGTAGGGGATGCCGGTCTTCTCGATCAGCGCGCGGATGTCGGCGTCCGCCTGCGCATAGGCGGCGCCCTTGCCGAGCAGGATCAGCGGACGCTTGGCGCCCTTCAGCAGATCCACTGCGCGCCGCACCGCATCGGCGGCCGGGATCTGGCGCGGCGCCGGATCGACGACCTTGATCAGCGACTTCCTGCCCGCTTCCGCATCCATCGACTGCGGGAACAGCTTCGCGGGAAGGTCGAGGTAGACCCCACCCGGACGACCCGAGACGGCGGCACGAATCGCCCGCGCGATGCCCACGCCGATGTCCTCGGCGTGCAGGACGCGGAAAGCGGCCTTGGCGAGCGGCCTGGCGATCGCCAGCTGGTCCATCTCCTCGTAGTCGCCCTGCTGCAGGTCGACGACCTCGCGCTCGCTGGAGCCGCTGATCAGGATCATCGGGAAGCAGTTGGTCGTGGCGTTGGCGAGGGCGGTCAGGCCGTTGAGGAAGCCCGGTGCCGACACGGTGAGGCAGATGCCGGGCTTCTGTGTCATGAAGCCCGCGATCGACGCGGCGTAACCGGCGTTCTGCTCGTGGCGGAAGGAGATCACGCGCAAGCCGGCAGCCTGCGCCTTGCGGGTGAGATCGGTGATCGGGATGCCGGGCAGGCCGAAGATGGTGTCGATGCCGTTGAGCTTCAGGGCCTCGATGACCAGGTGGAAGCCATCGATCTCCTGCTGGGGCTGGACGCCGCCCGTCGTGTCGGGGGCGGTCCCCATCGCGGCGGATGCCGTCTGCGTGCGCGCTGCGGTGACACTTTCCATTGCGGTCTCCTGAACCGAGCCGGCGCCACGCGCCGGCTGATGTTTCGCGCCCGGCGCCAGGGCCGGGAATTCGGGCGATCGGGTCGAAGCGGGTGTGCGCAATGCCCTGTGCTCACCGGCGCTCGCCTGCCCGCTCGACCGGTGCCGGCCCCGCTCACGCAGGGACGGTCCGTACATGCTTTGCCTTGCCTCCAATGTCCGCGGGGTGGGCCCGGGAAGCGGCGCCTGTTGCCGGCACCTCGACTGAATATCTGCGATAAGGTATGTGATATACCAAGCGACGTCAACCGGCAAATCGACCGGGGATCGCATTGCACTGCAGCACATTCTCAGAGTGATGCGGCGCAACAGCGGGGCGCAGGGAGGGCGTGCGTGGCGGGGCCACCGCGGCCGGAATCGGGTCGATTTTGACGTTGGTGGTTTTTGGTATATAAGATATCTCGAATAAATCGAGCTGCGGAGGGACTCCCTCATCGCGGTCCGCAACGGAGGAGGCACAACGGGTGTCCACCAGCACAGGGGGCGGCGCATCGGCAATGCCGCTGGAGCTTGCGCCGCTCTCGACCAACGTCAGCTTCCGCGATCAGGCCTATGCCGCGATCAAGCAGGCGATCATGGACGCGGATATCTACTCGCACTCGGAGGAGCTGCGCCTCGACGAACGCCAGCTTTCGCGCTCGCTCGGAGTGAGCCGCACGCCGATCCGCGAGGCGATGACCCTGCTCGAGCAGGAGGGGTTCCTGCGCACGGTCCCGCGGCGCGGCATCTTCATCGTCCGCAAGACCAAGCGGCAGATCGTCGAGATGATCGAGATGTGGGCGGCCCTGGAGAGCATGGCCGCGCGGCTGGCGACGCTCAATGCCTCCGACGAGGACATTGCGGCGCTGCGCAGGATGTTCGACGAGTTCCGCACTTCGACCCCTGCCGAGCACATCGAGGAATATTCGGACGCCAACATCGCGTTCCACCAGGCGATCATCCGCCTGTCGGGATCGCACCTGATGGGCAAGACGATCGACAGCCTGTTCGTGCACATGCGCGCAATCCGCAGGCTGACCATCTCGCAAAGCGACCGGGCTGCGCGCTCGATCGTCGACCACATGCGGATCATCGAGGCGCTGGAGCGCCGCGACACCGAGCTCGCCGAGCGGCTGGTGCGGCAGCATTCGCTCGACCTCGCGGCGCACGTCGAGAAGTACTGCGATTTCCTGCAATGACGCGGGATCGTGCGCAGCTCCGCCTCGTGCCCGGGGACCTCCCGGGTCCGCAACATCTGCCGAAGGAATCCACGCCGTCATGAATGAACGATCGATCGTCGATGCGTCGCGCATCTCCGGCAGGCGCGGCGTCAAGGGGCGGCCCAAGGGCCGCAGCGTCGATCCGCAGGCGCTCGCCGAGGTCCGCGCCCTGCTCGGGGATGCGCCGCGCGAGCGCTCGCTGCTGATCGAGCACCTGCACCGGATCCAGGACGCGAAAGGCTGCATAGCACCCGCGCACATCGTGGCGCTGGCGCAGGAGATGAAGCTCGCGCCGACCGAGGTCTACGAGGTCGCGACCTTCTATCACCATTTCGACGTCCTGGCCGACGGCGAAGCGGCGCCGCCGCCGATCACCGTGCGCGTCTGCGAGACGCTGTCCTGCCAGATGGCCGGGGCCGCCGCCCTGCACGCCGCCCTGCTCGCGAAGGCGGGCGCCGGCGTCCGCGTCCTCAAGGCGCCATGCATCGGGCGCTGCGAGCACGCGCCTGCCGCGGTCGTCGGGCGAAATCCAATCGATCGCGCGAGCGTGGACAAGGTGCTGGCGGCCGTCAGCGCCGGGAAGACCGATCCCGATCGCCCCGACCACGTCGACTTCGCCCGCTACCGCGAGGCCGGGGGTTACCGGACACTCGCAGCATGCGTCGGGGGCCAGCGCGACGTCGAGTCGGTGATCGCCGAGCTCGAGAGCTCCGCGCTGCGCGGCCTGGGCGGTGCCGGATTCCCGGCCGGGCGCAAGTGGCGGATCGTGCGCGCCGAGCCCGCACCGCGGCTGATGGCCGTGAACATCGACGAAGGCGAGCCCGGGACCTTCAAGGACCGGCACTATCTCGAGCGCGACCCGCACCGGTTCCTCGAAGGCATGCTGATCGCTGCCTGGGCCGTCGGGATCGACACCGTCTACATCTACCTGCGCGACGAGTACGCGGCCTGCCGCGAGATCCTGGCGCGCGAGCTCGCCGCCCTCGAGGCCGATCCTCCCTGCCCACTGCCGACGATCGAGCTGCGGCGCGGCGCCGGCGCCTACATCTGCGGCGAGGAATCGGCGATGATCGAGTCGATCGAGGGCAAGCGCGGACTGCCTCGCTTGCGCCCGCCCT
>JBLMVY010000142.1:0-2840 GCA_050256935.1 Candidatus Levyibacteriota bacterium
GCCTCGATCAACGCCTGCCCCATCCGCCCGCCGGCGCCGGCGATCGCGACGCGCACCCGTTTTCCCTGCGCCGTCACTTCTTGCGGAAGACGTCGAGGAAGCTGTCCCACCACCCGGCGTCGGCCGAGCCCTTGGGCGGGAGCGCCTTGTCGGCGGCCGAGCGATTGAGCTCGACCACCGATTCCGGCATCTTGTCGCCCTCCCAGCGCGTCACCTTCCCGTCGGCGAACCAGACGGTGAAGTTGCGGTGCTCGCGCACGGTGCCGCGCCTGGAGAACTCGTAGACGTAGTCCCAGCGATCCTTGCGGAACGGCGACTCGACCAGGGGCGTGCCGAGGATCTGCCGCACCTGCTGCTGGGTCATGCCGACCTTCAGCTTGTCGACCATGTCCTGCGACAGGTAGTTGCCCTGGTTGATGTCGATCTTGTAGACGCCCAGCGAGCGCCATGCCGACGCGTAATGCTCTTCGGTCGTCGCGCAGCCGCCGACGCCGGCGATGGCGGCCGCGAACGCGACGCCGACCGCGAGCCTGCGTGCATCGGGGAGAATCGTTCGCGAGCGCACTATGGGAATCATCCTGGCAAATGGCTATTATAGCCGCGACGACTCACGCCACGGCGCAGCGCAGGGCCCAGAATGAGCACATCGCAGGATCTCAAGAGCGCAGGACTGAAGGCGACGCTGCCTCGCCTGAAGATCATCAACCTCTTCGAGACGTCGAAGGTCCGCCACCTCACCGCCGAGGACGTCTACAAGCTGCTGCTGGCCGAGGGTCTCGACATCGGCCTTGCCACGGTCTACCGGGTGCTGACGCAGTTCGAGCAGGCGGGATTGCTGGTCCGCCATCATTTCGAGTCCGGCAAGGCGGTCTTCGAGCTCAACGAGGGCAAGCATCACGACCACCTGGTCTGCATGCAATGCGGGCGCGTCGAGGAGTTCTACGACGCGGAAATCGAGAAGCGGCAGACGCGGATCGCGAAGGATCGCGGGTTCGCGATCAGCGAGCACGCCCTCTACATCTACGCCGACTGCACGAAGGCGCGCTGCCCCCACCGCAAGAGCGGCGGGCCGAACTGAGCTTCGCCGTCCCGGATCCCCGGCACCTGCCGCAAGGCAGCGCCCCGCGATCACTGTCCATCGTCGGGGTCGGTCGGGATCGCCGCAGGCAGCGGCGCTTCACGGCGGCTGAAATCCGCGAGCCGGAAGCCCAGCGCATAGAGGGCCCCGAAATAGACCAGCGCCCCGGCGACGATGATCAGCGCGAGGCGACCGACCCTGGCGAGGATGCCGGCATGCAGCCATGCCGCATCGGTCCCCGCCATCCATGCGAGCAGCCCAGCGAGCGCTCCGACGGCGACGACGACCCTGGACGCGAACGCCAGCCAGCCCGGACGCGGCCGGTAATAGCCGTTGCGCAGCAGGAACCACAGCAGGAGCCCGGCGTTGCAGCAGGCGCCGAGGCTCGTCGCCAGCGTGAGCCCCGCCTGCTGGAGCCCCAGCGGCCAGGCGAAGGTCACCGCCATCGTCTGGGTGACCAGGATGGTGAAGAAGGCGATCTTGACCGGGGTCTTCATCACCTGCCGTGCATAGAAGCCCGGCGCGAGGATCTTGACCAGGATCAGCGCCGGCAGGCCGACGCTGTAGCCGAGCAGTGCAGCGCGCGTCTGCATCACGTCGTTGATCGTGAAGCGACCGTAATGGTAGAGCGTGGACACCAGCGGGATCGCGAGCAACGCCAGCGCGACCGTCGCCGGCAGCGCGAGCAGGAACGCGAGGCGCAGTCCCCAGTCGAGCAGCGCCGAATACTCCTCGTGGTCGTCGTCGCTGTAATGCTGCGCGAGCGAGGGCAGCAGGATGGTGCCCAGTGCGACGCCCAGCAGCGCGCTGGGGAATTCCATCAGGCGATCGGCATAGGTGATCCACGAGATGCGCCCATCGCCCAGCAACGCGGCAAGCTGGGTGTTGAGCAGCGCCGAGATCTGCGCCGCCGAGACGCCGATCACTGCGGGACCCATCGCGACCAGCACCCGGCGCACGCCTTCGTCGCGCCAGTCGAACCCGGGTCGGGGAAGCATGCCGATGCGCATCAGCGGGACGATCTGCAGCGCGAGCTGCGCGACGCCTCCGATCGCAACCCCCCAGGCCAGTGCCTCGATCGGCTCGGCGAACAGGGGCGCGAGAAAGATCGCCGAGCCGATGATCGAGACGTTCAGCAGCACCGGCGTGAAGGCGGGGATCGCGAAGCGCCGGTGGACATTGAGCACGCCGCCGGCCAGCGACACCAGCGATATGAACAGGATGTAGGGAAAGACGATCCGGATCATCTGCGCGGTCAGCTCGACCTTGCCGGGGGTCTTGGCGAACCCTCCGGCGAGCACGTAGACCAGCCACGGCGCCGCGAGCGATCCGGCGATCGAGACCACGAGCAGGACGACCGCGAGCAGCGTCCCGACGTCGCCGACGAGCTTGCGCGTCGCCTGCGCCCCGCGCTTGCGCTGGTACTCGGCGAGGATCGGCACGAAGGCCTGGGAGAAGGCGCCTTCGGCGAACAGGCGCCGCAGCAGGTTCGGCAGGCGAAACGCGGCCTCGAACGCGTCCATCTGCAGGCCGGCGCCGACTACCGTGGCCTTGAGGGTCTCGCGCAGGAGTCCGGCGATGCGCGACAGCAGCGTCATGCCGCTGACGGTCGAGAGGGTTCGCAGGAGGTTCAACGGGGGGACTCGGCCTTGCCGCGAGGGCAAAAACCGCGTATTATGCGCGGTCTTTGCCGTCCCCTCCACGCTCGCCTCCGGCGGGTCTCACGGATGGGCCGGCCGCGCAGCGACCCGCTGCATCAATT
>JBLMVY010000143.1:0-11226 GCA_050256935.1 Candidatus Levyibacteriota bacterium
GCGACAAGGAGACCCTCGACCTCTATCTGCCCGCCGGGCCGGCGCGGGGGACCTTCGTGTTCATCCACGGCGGCTACTGGCGCACCTTCGACAAGGCCGACCACGGATTCGTCGCGCCGCCGTTCGTCGCCGCGGGCTTCGCGGTCGCGGTCATCAACTACGACCTCTGTCCGGGCGTGACCATCGCGACCATTGTCGAGGAATGCCGGCACGCGCTGCGCTGGATCGAGCGCTACGGACCGCAGCATGGTGCGCCCGGCCCCGTCGTCATCGGCGGGCATTCGGCCGGCGGCCATCTGGTGGCGATGATGTTCGCGACCGACTGGCAGGCGCAGGGCCTTGCACGCAGCCCGTTCGCGGCGGGGGTCGCGCTGTCGGGCGTGTTCGACCTCGAGCCGCTGGTCGTGGCGTCGATGAATGCCGACCTGCGCCTGGACGTCGCGGAGGCGAGGCGGATGTCGCCGGTGCATCTTGCAGCGAAGGTCGATGTTCCGCTGCTGGTCGCCGTGGGCGCCGACGAGACCTCGGAATTCGTCCGCCAGTCGCGGCTCATCCACGACGCCTGGCCGGGCAACCGGCCGGCCGGAGCGACCGGACCGCTGCTCATTCCCGATCGCCACCATTTCAGCGTTGCGCTCGATTTCGCCGACCCGGGGAGCGACCTCGCCCGGCGGACATTGGCCCTGTTGACAGCTGACCCCGGGTCATTCACGCTAGGCGACAAGTGACCGGCAGTCAGTTGACATCGCCGGCGGCAGGGCGGGTGGGGCGATGGCGATTCGACAGCGGGCGGTGGATCTCGAGGGCAAGGAGGAGCGGCGGCACGCGATCCTGGATGCGGCCGAGCGCCTGCTGACGCGCGCGCCCGACCGGATCGCGAGCGTGGCGGAAGTGGCCGACGAGGCGGGGCTCGCCAAGGGCACCGTCTACCTGTATTTCCCCAGCAAGGACGAGCTGCTGCTCGCCTTGCACGAGCGGCACGTCGAAGGCTACTTCAGCGCCCTGATCGGGTTCCTCGAGCGCTCGCCCTCGGTGGCGATCGGCGACATGCTCGAGATCACGCTCGCGCATCTGGCCGCCAAGCCGGCATTCCTCTCGCTGGCGACGCGCTGCCAGGGCATCGTCGAGACCGAGGTGCCGCGCGAGACCGCGGCCGCCTTCAGGCTGCGGATGGGCGAGCGCCTGGCCGCGGCCGGCGCCGGCCTCGAGCGCCACTTTCCCGAGCTTGCGCAAGGCGACGGCGTCGCGCTGCTGCGGCACACCTACGCGCTGATCCTCGGCCTGTGGCAGATGTGCTCGGCCAACGCCGTGCCCTCGGGCCTCGCCGGCGAGGCTTGCGCCGGGCAGCCGTTCGAGTACCCGCGGGAGCTCGCGCGCGCGCTGCGCGCGCTGTGGGAAGGCGCGATCGGGTCGCGCCTGCGGCCGCCGGCCGCGGGCGAAAGCCGCGCGGCGGTCGGATGAGGGCGATACGGTAGAATCCGGCCCTTCCGGATTGCCCTTCCCCCGCGCCGCCTGCGCCCCCTGCGCACTCCCTGCCGATGCCGATATCCCCGATCACCGAGATCGTCGCCGAAATCAAGGCGGGGCGGATGGTCGTCCTCGTCGACGAGGAGGACCGCGAAAACGAAGGCGACCTCGTCCTCGCCGCGGACTGCGTGACCCCTGAGGCGATCAACTTCATGGCCCGCTTCGGCCGCGGACTGATCTGCATGCCGATCACCGAGGAGCGCGCCAGGCGGCTGAATCTCGCGCCGATGGCGCAGGTCAACCGGTCGATGCACGGCACCAATTTCACGGTGTCGATCGAAGCCGCGGAAGGCGTGACCACGGGCATCTCGGCTGCCGATCGAGCCCACACCATCCGCGTGGCGGCGGCCCCGAACGCCAGGCCCGAGGACGTCGTCCAGCCGGGTCACGTGTTCCCGCTGGTCGCCCAGCCGGGAGGCGTGCTCGCGCGCGCCGGCCACACCGAGGCCTGCTGCGACCTCGCAGGGCTCGCCGGGCTGTCGCCTTCCGCGGTGCTGTGCGAGATCATGAACGACGACGGCACGATGGCGCGCCTGCCCGACCTCGAGGTCTTCGCGCGCGAGCACGGCCTCAAGATCGGCTCGATCGTCGACCTGATCCACTACCGCAGTCGCACCGAGCGGCTGGTCGAGCGCATCGCCGAGCGGGCGCTGATGACCCCGGCAGGCGCATTCCGGCTGGTCGTCTATCGCGACAAGCTCTCCGATGCGACGCACCTCGCGCTGGTGCGCGGACCGATCGCGCCCGATGTCGAGACCCTGGTGCGCGTGCACGAGCCGTTGTCGGTCATCGACCTCCTCGAGGCCGACAGCACGTCGCATTCGTGGAGCGTGCTCGAGGCACAGCGGGCGATTGCCGCGGCCGGCCGCGGCGTGATCGTGCTGCTGCACCGGACCGAGAGTCCACAGGAGCTGCGCCGGCGCGCGGTGGACACCGAGCCGCAGGTCCCCGCCAAGATGGACCTGCGCAACTACGGCATCGGCGCGCAGATCCTGCGCGACCTGCACGTGGGCAAGATGCGGTTGCTCGCCCGCCAGCGGAAGATGCCGAGCATGGCCGGCTTCGACCTCGAAGTCACCGGCTACGACGAGGCGCCTCCCGCGCGCCAGGCGTCGTAGCATGCCGATCGATCGCATCGACCCCGATGCGCGCGGCGACGGCCGGCGCGTGGCCATCGTCCTGTCGCGCTTCAATGCGCGCGTCGGGGAAGGCCTGCTGCGCGGCGCGCTGCGCGCGCTGGACGAAGCGGGGGTCGCCGCAGACGACGTGACGGTCGCCACCGTTCCCGGTGCGCTGGAGACGCCGCTGGCGCTGCAGCGCCTTGCGCAAAGCGGCGCGTACGACGCACTGGTTGCGCTGGGTGCGGTCATCCGCGGCGATACCTATCACTTCGAGATCGTCTCCAACGAGTCGGCCGCGGGGGTGTCGAGCGTCCAGCTCGAGTTCGGCATTCCGATCGGCAACGGCATCCTGACCTGCGATACCGATGCGCAGGCCGAGGCGCGGATGGATGCCAAGGGCTACGAAGCGACGATGGCCGCGCTCGAGCTCGCCAACCTGATCGACGCGATCGGCGAGCGATGAGCAGGGTCCGCCGTCGATGAGTCCGACGGGCCGCCCCGAGGGCGAACAGCGGAGTGCGCAGCGCGAAGGTCGGCCGGCAGGCACGGCGAGCGCGCGTCGGCGCGCGCGCGAGCTCGCGCTGCAGGGTCTCTACCAGCGGCAGATCACCGGCAATGCCGACGATCAGATCGAGGCGGATCTGGTCGCGAGCGCGGGCTACGCCCGCGCGGACCCGGTGTACTTCGGCGAGCTCTGGAAGGGGGTGACGCGCGAGTACGACGATCTCGTCGCGCTGGTCGCGCCCCGGCTCGATCGCAAGGCCGCCGAACTCGCACCCGTCGAGCGGGCGCTGCTGGTCATCGCCGCCTGGGAGCTCGCCCGCCGGCCGGACATTCCCTATCGCGCCGTGATCAACGAGGCGATCGAGCTCGCCAAGTCGTATGGCGGAACCGACGCCCACAAGTTCGTCAACGGCGTCCTCGACAAGCTCGCCCCGGATCTTCGCGCCGCCGAGATCCGCGCGGCCGCGAATCGCGGATGAACGAATTCGAGCTGATCGATCGTTATTTCAGGCGGCCGCCGCGCAATCCCGACGTGCGGGTGGGCATCGGCGACGACGGCGCCGTCATCGCGCCGTCGCCGGGAATGGAATACGTCCTGACCGTCGACATGCTGGTCGAAGGCCGCCATTTCGCCGCGGGCGCGGATCCCGAGCGCCTCGGCCACAAGACGCTTGCAGTCAACCTCTCCGACCTCGCCGCGATGGGCGCGCTGCCGCGCTTCGCCCTGCTGGCGGGCGCGCTTCCCGATGCCGACGAGTCGTGGGTCGCCGCATTCATGCGCGGCTTCGACGCGCTCGCGCGCCAGTACGACGTCGAGCTGATCGGCGGCGACACGACGCGCGGTCCGCGCAACCTCTGCGTCACCGCCATCGGCGAGCTGCCCGCGGGCTCGGCGCTGTTGCGCAGCGGCGCCAATCCCGGGGACACGATCTACGTCTCGGGCACCCTGGGCGATGCCGCGCTGGCGCTGGCGGTCGCGGGCGGACGCACCGATGTCGATGCGCGCGCGCGCGCAGCGCTCGAGCGCCGGCTCGACGCCCCCGAGCCGCGCGTCGCCCTGGGCGTCGCGCTGCGGGGCGTCGCCTCGAGCGCGATCGACGTGTCCGACGGGCTGATCGGCGATCTCGGCCACATCCTGACCGAGTCGCGGGTCGGCGCGAGCGTCGACCTCGCCGCGGTGCCGGCCGCGCCCGCGCTGCGCGCCCTGCTGGACGGGGAGGGACGCGAGCTGGCGCTCGCGTGCCTGCTCGCCGGCGGGGACGACTACGAGCTCTGCTTCACCGCGCCGCCGGCGATGGGCGAGCGCATCGACGCACTGGCGCTGGCCCTGCGCCTGCCGCTGACGGCGATCGGGTCGATCGGCGTCGAGGCGGGATTGCAGGTCCGCGACGAGCAGGGTGCGCCGCTTCCCCGCCTTCCGCAGGCCTTCGACCATTTCCGGTGAGCGGCGCCGGGCGACGATGCGATCCCCGACGTTCGCATTCCTGATCCGCCGCCCGGCGCATTTCATCGCCCTCGGCTTCGGGGCCGGGCTCGCGCCGGTGATGCCGGGGACCTTCGGCACCCTGGTCGCGTTCCCCATCGCCTGGTGGCTGCAGGCCCATGCGGGGGTCGCGGGGTGGATGATCGCCATCGCGAGCCTCACCGCGATCGGCATATGGTCGGCGCAGGCGACGGGCGCGGATCTCGGCAGGCCCGACGACGGCAGCATCGTCATCGACGAAATCGCCGCCTTCCTGCTGGTGCTGTTCTTCACCGGCGGCGATACCATGCGCCAGATCGCCGCGTTCGCGCTCTTTCGCCTGTTCGACATCGTGAAGCCGCCGCCGATACGCCAGCTCGACGCTGCGCTCAAGAACGGCGTCGGCGTGATGCTGGACGACTTCGTTGCCGCGGGCTATGCGCTCATCGTGCTGGCCGTCGTCGTCCGCGTCGCGGAGCGCGCGTGATGGACGCCGTCGCGCCCGGCCGCGCCATCGGCGGCATCGCCCCGACCCGCATCGACGGCGTCGCCCCGGCGCGCATCGAGGAAGCGGGGCTCAATGCGCAGCAGACGCAGCGACAGCTCTTCTACGACGGCTGGCTGCTGCGCCTGTCGCCGGGAAAAGCCAGGCGCGCGCGCAGCGTCAATGCCCATTTCGGCTCGACGCTGCCGCTGGACGCCAAGATCGGGCACTGCGAGCGCGTCTACGCGGCACACGGATTGCCGGCGTTGTTTCGCGTGACCCCGTTCGTCCAGCCGGCGGACCTGGATGACGCGCTGGACCGGCGCGGCTATGTCGCGTTCGACCCGACGCTGGTCCAGGTGGCGCCGCTGCAACCGGCGCCCGATCGGGGATTGCGCGCAGCGCCGCGATCGCCGGAGTCTTCGGCGATCGCGCTCGTCGCGCCGCCGATCGACGAATTCGTGCGCGATGTCGGCGCCTTGCGGGGATCGCCCGACGGGCAGCGCGCCGCACATCTCGAGCGTCTCGCGCGAACGCCGCTTGCGACACGGCCGATCGTTGCCCGACGCGACGGCAGGGTCGTCGCCTGCGGCCTGGCGATGCTCGACGGCGAGCTCGCCGGCATCTTCGACATGCTCACCGATGCCGCGTCGCGCGGCCAGGGGCTCGCCACGCGGATCGTCGCGGAATTGCTTGCCTGGGCCCGCGGGCAGTCGGCGACGCATGCCTACCTGCAGGTCGACGCTGCCAACGCGCCGGCGCTCGCCGTCTACCGCAAGTTCGGCTTCGCGACCGCGTACGCCTACCATTACCGCGCGCGACCGGGGGAGTGCGGATGAGTCCCAAGGGCCGCCGCGGGGGCGGGTACCGGCGTGCCCAGCACGAGGGCCGCCCGGCGACCCGGAGTGGCCGGGTCGACCGGGTCGACCTCGAGGCGCTGGCGGCAGAGCTTGGCCGCGTCCTGCTGGCCTGCGGCCTGCGCGCGGCGACCGCGGAATCCTGCACCGGCGGCCTGGTGGCCGGGGCGATCACCTCGATCGCGGGGAGCTCCGACTGGTTCGATCGCGGCTTCGTCACCTATTCGAACGATGCCAAGACCGAGCTCCTCGGCGTCGATCCCGCGCTGATCGGGGCCCATGGGGCCGTCTCCGAGCCGGTCGCCGCCGCGATGGCCGCGGGAGCGCTCGCGCATAGCCGCGCCGACCTCGCCGTGGCCGTCACCGGGATTGCGGGGCCCGGCGGCGGGACGCCTGCCAAGCCGGTGGGCACCGTCTGTTTCGCCTGGGTGGGCCGGAACGGGGGTCAGGCCTCGGTGCGCACCGAGCGCCTCTCCGGGAACCGGGCGGCGGTGCGCGAGGCATCGGTCCGCATCGCCCTCGGCGGACTGATCGAGGCCGCCGGACCGGGCCCTTCGCCCTAGTCCGTCTTCCGGCCGCCATTCCACCGGCGGCCTAGGCCGTCGGAAGGCTTCCATCGAACGATCGTTCCATGCAATAATCGGCGCCAATTTCCTCATTCAACGCCGCCAATTTCCTCCATCCACCCCTGATCCCGGCACAGCGCGGCCAATTCCCGCATCCGGCCGCCGGCCGCCGCCCGCTCACCCCCAACCGCCCCGACTCCCCACACCCGGTACCCAAATGGACGACAACAAAGGCAAGGCGCTCGCTGCCGCACTCGCGCAGATCGAAAAGCAGTTCGGCAAGGGCTCGATCATGAAAATGGGCGACGCCCAGATCCAGAACGACCTGCAGGTCGTGTCGACAGGCTCGCTGGGTCTCGACATCGCGCTTGGCATAGGCGGCCTGCCGCGGGGGCGCGTGGTCGAGATCTACGGCCCGGAGTCCTCCGGCAAGACCACGCTGTGCCTGCAGGTCGTGGCCGAGGTCCAGAAGCAGGGCGGCACCGCCGCCTACATCGACGCCGAGAACGCACTCGATCCGGTGTACGCCGGCAAGCTGGGCGTCAACGTGGGCGACCTCCTGATCTCCCAGCCCGACACCGGTGAGCAGGCGCTGGAGATCGCCGACATGCTCGTACGCTCGGGCGGTGTCGACGTCATCGTCATCGACTCCGTCGCGGCGCTGGTGCCCAAGGCCGAGATCGAAGGCGAGATGGGCGATCAGTTGCCGGGCCTGCAGGCGCGCCTGATGAGCCAGGCACTGCGCAAGCTGACCGCGAACATCAAGCGCGCGAACGTCCTGGTCATCTTCATCAACCAGATCCGGATGAAGATCGGCGTGATGTTCGGCAACCCCGAGACAACCACCGGCGGCAATGCGCTCAAGTTCTACGCGTCGGTCCGCCTCGACATCCGTCGCATCGGCGCCATCAAGCGCGGCGAGGAAGTGGTCGGCAACGAGACCCGGGTCAAGGTCGTGAAGAACAAGGTGGCGCCGCCGTTCCGCGAAGCGCTGTTCGACATCCTCTACGGCGAGGGCATCAGCCGCGAAGGCGAGATCATCGAGCTGGGCGTCAACCATCGGATCGTCGAGAAGTCGGGCGCCTGGTATGCGTACGGCGGCGAGAAGATCGGGCAGGGCAAGGACAACGCGCGCGAGTTCCTGAGGGAACATCCGGAGATCGCGGCGGAAATCGAGGCGAAGATCCGCGAGGCGGTCGGGGTTCCGACGCCGACGCGCATCAAGGACGATGCCGGAGGCGCGCAGGACTGACTCGCGCATCCGGCCGGCGATGCGCAATGCGCGCGACAAGCCGCCGCCGTCGGCCCGCGCCACGGCGATCCGCATGCTGGCGCGGCGCGACCTCAGCCGCGCCGAACTCGAGCAGCGGCTGCGCGCGCGCGGCGTCGCCGAGGCGGGCATCGCCGAGACCCTCGACGAGTTGGAGCGCCTGGGCTGGCTGTCGGATGCCCGCTATGCGCGAGGCCTCGTCGAGCAGCGCGCAGGTCGCTACGGCAAGCGGGCGATAGCGCGTGATCTCCACGACCGGAAGGTCGCGCCCGCGGCGGCCAGCGAGGCTCTCGCGGCGCTGCAGTCGCGCGACGAGCTGGCCGACGCGACGGCGCTGTGGTCGCGGCGCTTCGGCGAAGTTCCGCGGGACGATCGCGAGAAGGGGCGGCAGATCCGCTTCCTGATGTCGCGCGGCTACAGCGCCGCGATCGCGTTCAAGGTGCTGCGTGCCGCAGGTGCCAGCGTCGACGGCGATCCGGAATGATCCGGGAAGGCGCGATGGCCCGGATCAGCTCGCCGCGGTCGCGACCCCGGTGGCGGCGCAGTGCGAACCGGTGGCGTCGTGGCCGGCCAGCAGGGCCACGGTGCGTCGTGGCAGGTCCTCGGCGTTGAAGGCGACGGCGCGGCGGCGTGCGGCCTTGCCCAGTGCCGCGGCCCGTTCGCGATCGCCGGCCAGCGCGAGCACGCGCGCGAGCGCTTCCGCGGTCGACGACACGACGTGGCCGGCGGTTGCGTCGCGCAACTGTTCGACATATCCGCCGCGCTCTCCGGCGACGATCGGCAGGCCGGTGGCCATCGCTTCCATGACGACGCGCCCGTAGGCCTCGAACCAGCGCGCGCTCGTCCGATAGACGAAGCAATCGAGCGAACGCAGGAAGCTCGCGGGATCCTCGGCACCGGCAGGCAGCACCTCGATCCCGGGATGATCCGCGAGCTCCCGGGTCAGGCAGGTCGCACCCATCAACCTGACGCGGCAGCCGGCCTGTGCCAGCGCCCGCCAGAGCAGCGGATCCTCCTCGTGATGCTTGGATCGCAGGTCGCGTGACAGGCGGCCGACGGTGAACGGTCGCACGTCCTGCGCCTCGCGCGGTGGATGGAAGCGCTGCACGTCGATCGGACTCTCGAGGACTTCCCCCTGGCCGCCATGGCGCTGGCGCAATGCCCGGGACGTGTAGACGACTTCCACATCGTGTCCGGCGCGCGCCAGGCGCTGCAGGTTCTTGGCCAGGCGATCGGGCTGATCGGTGTTGTAGACGATCACGACCCGATCGAAAGAGGCGAGGCGAGTCCAGTGCCCGATCCGGAAGTAGGTTCCGATGAACGCCAGTGTCCCGCCGCGCGGGATATGGAGCGACAGCGGCCGGATGCGCCGGACCGGGTAGGCGTTCGCGAACACCGGCGAGGGTGCGTACTCGGTCCACATCTCGACGCGGGCGTGCGGGCGCAGCAGCCGCCAGGTGTCGATGGTGCGCCAGTCGGCCCCGCCGCTGGGATCCCAGAGGGGATTGACGAGATGCACCTGCGGCGGGTCGATGCTTTGCTCCGATGGTTCCAAGCGGGCCTCCAGGCGAAGCCTCGCGACAGTTGACCACCATGACGCGACGCTGTCGCCGTCCGAAGTGTAACCAAGGATTGCGCAGCCTGCCGTCGCGCCGGGGCCGCGCCGGCGCAGCCGTGGCGCCGGAAGGCCAGCGCACCGCGGGTCCCGCATCGAGGCAGGTTCGGGATAGAATGTAAGCTTTTGATTTCTCGACGGTCGAGGCGCGATCCCTGCGTCGGCCTACGCACCCAACGGACCCGCATGAAAGTCGCCGACATCCGCCGCACGTTCATCGATTACTTCGTATCGAAGGGCCACACGCAGGTCCCGAGCTCGTCGCTCGTTCCCGCGAACGACCCGACGCTGCTGTTCACCAACTCGGGCATGGTGCAGTTCAAGGACGTGTTCACGGGCGCCGAGACCCGGCCCTACACGCGCGCGACCACGTCGCAGCGCTCGGTGCGCGCCGGCGGCAAGCACAACGACCTCGAGAACGTCGGCTACACGGCGCGGCACCACACGTTCTTCGAGATGCTGGGCAATTTCAGCTTCGGCGACTACTTCAAGCGGGAGGCCATCCACTACGCATGGGAGCTCCTGACCGAGCGCTTCCGGCTGCCGCCCGAGAAGCTGTGGGCCACCGTCTACATCGACGACGACGAGGCATACGACATCTGGACGCGGGAGATCGGCATCCCGCCCGAGCGCTGCGTTCGCATCGGCGACAACAAGGGCGCCAAGTACGCAAGCGACAATTTCTGGCAGATGGCCGACACGGGTCCCTGCGGGCCCTGCTCGGAGGTCTTCTACGACCACGGGCCCGACGTCTTCGGCGGCCCGCCGGGGTCGCCCGACGCGGACGGGGACCGCTATATCGAGATCTGGAACCTGGTGTTCATGCAGTTCGACCGCCAGAAGAGCGCCGATGGCTTCACGATGACGCCGCTGCCCAAGCCCTGCGTCGACACCGGCATGGGGCTCGAGCGCCTCGCCGCCGTGCTGCAGCATGTCCACTCGAACTACGAGATCGACCTCTTCGTCGCGCTGATCGAGGCGGCCGCCCGCGAGACGGGCGCCGGGGATCGCGACAACCCGTCGCTCAAGGTGATCGCCGACCACATCCGCGCCTGCGCATTCCTCGTCGTCGACGGCGTGATCCCCGGCAACGAGGGTCGCGGCTACGTGCTGCGCCGAATCATCCGGCGCGCCATCCGCCACGGCTACCAGCTCGGCCAGAAGCGGCCGTTCTTCCACCGCCTGGTCGAGGACCTCGACCGGCAGATGGGCGAGGCGTATCCGGAGCTGACGCGCGACAAGGCGCGCGTCGCGCAGGTGCTGAAGACCGAGGAGGAGCGCTTCGGGGAGACCCTCGAGCACGGCATGAAGATGCTCGACCAGGCGCTGGCCGGGGGGCGCAAGGTCCTCGACGGCGACACCGCGTTCACGCTCTACGACACCTACGGCTTTCCCCTCGATCTCACCGCCGACGTCTGCCGCGAGCGTGGCGTCGCCGTCGACGAGGCGGGCTTCGACCGCGCGATGGACGCCCAGCGGGAGCGCGCCCGCGCCGCCTCGCAGTTCAAGGCGGGCCAGACGCTCGCCTACGACGGACCGAAGACGCGCTTTCGCGGCTACGACACCCTGTCGGAGGAGGGGCGCGTCGCCGCGCTCTACCGCGAGGGCCTGAAGGTGGATTCGCTCGCGACAGGGGACCGCGGCATCGTCGTGCTGGACCGCACGCCCTTCTACGCGGAGTCGGGCGGCCAGGTCGGCGACCGCGGCGAGCTGTCCAAAGGCGGCGCCTGCCTGACGCTGTTCGCGGTCGAGGACACGCAGAAAATACAGCCCGACGTGTTCGGGCATGTCGGCGAGGTGAAGACCGGCGAGCTCCGCGT
>JBLMVY010000144.1:0-2863 GCA_050256935.1 Candidatus Levyibacteriota bacterium
GCGCTGGTGGCGAACATCGCGCGCACGTCGCGCACGGTCTTGGCGAGCTGCGCCTCGGCGCGGTCGAGCGCCACCTTGGCGTCGGCGCGGTCGAGCTGCACCAGCGGCGTTCCGGCCTTCACGAACTGCGTGTCGTCCGCATGGATCGCGACGACGGTGCCGGAGATCTGCGGCGTGATCTGCACGACGTTGCCGCCGACATAGGCGTCGTCGGTCGTCTGGTCGTAGCGCGCCGACCAGCCCCACCACGCGGCCCAGGCGATGCCCGCGACGACGGCGACGCCCAGCACGATGGCGATTCCGAGCTGGCGTCGGGATTGAAGCGTCGGCGCTGCGGTGGGTTGGCTGTCGCTGGTCATGAGGGGGATTTCTCGGAATATCCGCCGCCGAGGGCGCGGATCAGGTTGATCGAAAGAACGAGCTCGCGCGAGCGCAGATCGACGTCGAGGCTCTGCTGGACGAGCAGCGGCTGCTCGGCGAAGAGCACCTGCAGGTAGTTGCCGATACCTTCGCGGTAGCGCAGCAGCGCGAGGTCGTAGGCGTCGCGGGCCGCCGCGAGCGCCTGCGCCTGCTGCGTGCGCTGCGCCTCGACGCTGCGGAACGACACCAGCTGGTCGACGACGTCGCGCATCGCGTCGACGAGGGTCTGGTTGTAGCGCTCGACCGCGGCGTCGTAGTCGGCGTCGCGCGCCGCGAGATTGGCGCGCAGGCGCCCGGCGTCGAAGATCGGGAGGGTGATCGCCGGCCCGATCCCGGCCACGTGGCTCGCCGCGGAGAAGAAGTGCGCAGCACCCAGGCTCTCGAGGCCCACGAACGCCGCCAGGTTCACGTTGGGATAGAACTCGGCCTTGGCCACGGCGATGTCCTTCTGCGCCGCCTCGATGCGCAGGCGCTGCGCGACGACGTCGGGCCGCCGGCCGAGGAGCTCCGCGGGAATGACCGTCGGCAGCGCCAGGGATCCCAGCGCATGGGCGTCGGGGCGCGCGATCGCGAGTCCCCGGTCGGGGCCCTCGCCGAGCAGCGCCGCGAGCTGGTTGCGCGTGAGCGCGATGGTCTCGTCGATCTGCTCGATGCGCTCGCGCGCGGCAGGCAGCGTCTCCTCGGTCTGCTTGAGCTCGAGCCGGGAGTCGATGCCCGCGGCATTGCGCTCGCGCGTCAGCGCGTAGAGCCGCTCGCGCCGCTCCAGCGTCGCCTGGGCGATGTCCCGCTGCTGGTACGCGCGCTGCAGCCGGACCCAGGCCTGGGCGACGTTCACCGCCAGCGCGAGCCGCGCCGCCTGCGCGTCGACCTCGGCCGCCTTCGCCTCGCCCACCGCGCTTTCCCAGGCCGCGCGGTTCTTGCCCCAGAAGTCGATCTCCCAGTTCAGCGTCGCCTGCAGGCGGTAGTACGTGTCCCAGCTCCCGCCGATGGGCGGCGGATAGAACGAGCTCTCGGAGTAGATCTCGCGCGTCGCCTCGCCGCCGGCATCGACGCGCGGCGACAGCGACGCCTTGGCGCTGGCCGCATAGGCGAGCGCCCTGCGCGTGCGCGCCTGCGCAACCTTGAGCGAGGGATTCCCGGCGAGGGCCTGGTCGATCAGCGCGGTGAGCGCCGGATCGCCGAAGGCCTTCCACCATTGCGCCTCCGGCCAGGCGGCAGGCGAGACCTCGACTGCGGCGAGCGAGCGGGTCGCCGCCAGCGCGTCGGCGCTCGCCGGCGCCGACGCGGGGGCCAAGCCGTGCATGCTCGCGCATCCCGCGGCGAGGAGCGCTGCCGACATCACGACACTGCGCGCAATCCACCTCTTCATTGCACGTCCCTGTAGATGCGAGGCTTCCGGGTCATGGCGTTGGCCCGTGGCCGCCGGACACCTGCCCGGCAATTGCCCGGGTCGCGGGGATTCATGTATTGGCGAGCATCCGCTGCAGGAAAT
Source organism: Candidatus Levyibacteriota bacterium (assembly GCA_050256935.1). Classification (GTDB taxonomy): domain Bacteria; phylum Pseudomonadota; class Gammaproteobacteria; order Burkholderiales; family Casimicrobiaceae; genus VBCG01. Next base: position 1,913 of record JBLMVY010000144.1, read on the forward strand.
CCTCGAGCTGCCGGACCTCGGGCCTGGTGAAGCCATGCAGCGAGCGGTTGAGCACCGTCACCGCCCCGCTGATCAGCTTCGGGTAGACGGCCCGGCCTTCGGCGGTCAGCTCGATGATGATCTTGCGGCGGTCGTCCGGACTGCGCACGCGCCGGACGAGCTTCTTGCGCTCCAGGCGGTCGATCATCCGCGTCATCGCGCCCGGATCGTAGGAGACCCCCTTGCACAGCGCCGACGGCGACGCCGTGTCGCCACGCGCGAGCTTGACCAGCACCACGAATTGCGCCGCGGTGATGTCGAGGGGCGCCAGCTCACGGTCGAGCGCCTCCATCAGCGCCGCCTTGACCATGGTCATCAGCCGGCCGACGCTGGTCGACGGGTCGAAGCTCTGCGGATCGTAGATCGCGGTCACGGAACGGGCTGCTTTGGAGCGGGTGCGGATGCAGGGGCCGGTGTGGGTGCGCGGCGGGGGGCCGCCGCCATATCGTTGTCGCAACAATATCTGCCTGGGCAATTACTGTCAAGTCGGGGACCCGGCGTGAGACGGGGGGCGCCGCCCGGCTGCGGTCGGGCGCCGCGCCGGACGTCACTCGGGCCCGAGGCTGCGCAGGATGTCAGCCGGGGTGATCGGATGCGGCGGGTTCAGTCAGGGGCGAGCAGGAAATCGGCGAGCTCGGCGAATCCGGCGCCCGCCTCGCGCGCCGTCATGTACGCCGGCGGCGTGGCGATCCGGTCGAGAAAGCGCCGCAGGTTGGCGACGCCGACGGCGTTGGGAAAGAAAGCGAACATCGGCGCGTCGTTGGGCGAGTCCCCGGCGAACACGAACGCGTCGCGCGCCGCGTCCACGTCCTGCGCGAACACCTCGCGCAGCAGCGTCCGCGTCATCGCCAGCTTGTCGTAGTCGCCGAACCAGCCGTTGACGTGGATCGAGCTCACCTTGGCCGTCATCCC
>JBLMVY010000145.1:0-19205 GCA_050256935.1 Candidatus Levyibacteriota bacterium
TGGCCGCAGCGCACCTGCCCATCGCGCAGTGCGAGCTGCTCGCGGGTGACGCGAAACACCGTCGCACAGCCGGGGCAGCGGGTGAATGTCGGGTCAGCCATCGACGATCGAAGTGCGCGACGTCAGGCGGATGCGTCGTTGCGGATGCCATGGAGCAGCACCCAGCCTTCGCTCGCTCGCCAGCGCGCGATGGTAAACCAGGGTGCGTAGGCAGCGATCACGTCCCCCGACTGCGCCTCCAGGATCCCGGAGAGCGCGATCCGTCCCCCGGCCCGACAGTGCGCTGCGAGCAGCGGCGCAAGCAGGCGCAGCGGATTGGCAAGGATGTTGGCGACGACGACGTCGAACCGGCGCGCGCCCAGCCGATCGGGGAGGCCGAACTCGGCGACCACGCCATTGGCTTTTGCGTTGACCTCGCTCGCCTGCACCGCCTGCGGATCGATGTCGATGCCGGTCGCGAAGGGCGCACCGAGCTTCAATGCGGCGATGGCGAGGATTCCCGACCCGCAGCCATAATCGAGCACCGATGCCCCTGGCGTGACGACCTCGCGCAGCCAGGCGAGGCAGAGGTGGGTCGTCGGGTGCGATCCGGTGCCGAAGGCGAGCCCCGGATCGAGCATGATGTTGACGGCTTCGGGTCGCGGTGGCTCGCACCACGTCGGGACCACCCACAGGTCATCGGTGACGCGGATCGGGGCGAACTGCGATCGCGTCGCGGCGACCCAGTCCCGGTCGGCCACCTCGAACACCTGGTGCGAGGGAGCGGGGCAGCCGAGGGCATCCGCCGCCGCGGCGAGCGCGGCCTCCGGGTCTCGCGCCGAATCGAACAGCGCGGTCAGGCGCGAGATCGGCCACCAGGGGCGGGACTCGACTTCGCCCTCGGCGAACAGCGCGGTCTCCCGCTCGGTCCCTGCGTCCGGATCCGCGGCGTCGACCGAAAGCGCGCCGCCCTCGATCAGCGCGTCCGACCATGCATCGGCGGCCTCGGCCTCGACGTCCAGACGCAGCGCGCGAAAGTTCACGGCGATTCCGGGCACCGTTCGCGGTCCCGCCACGATGCGCAAGCGGCGTTTGGCGCGATCAACGCTAGGCTACGCCGCCTGCTTGCGCTGGGCGAGCCGCTCCTCGAGGTAATGGATCGACGTGCCCCCGCGCAGGAATTTCTCGTCGAGCAACAGCTCCTGATGCAGGGGCACGTTGGTCTTGATGCCGCCGACCACCATTTCGGACAGCGCGACGCGCATCCGCGCGATCGCCTGCTCGCGGGTGTCCCCGTAGGCGATGACCTTGCCGATCATCGAGTCGTAGTTCGGCGGGACGAAATAGTTCTGGTAGGCATGGGAGTCGACGCGGATCCCGGGCCCCCCCGGCGCATGCCAGGCGGTGATCCGCCCCGGCGACGGCACGAAGCTCCAGGGGTCCTCGGCATTGATCCGGCATTCGATGGCGTGGCCGCGGCGGACGACATCGCGCTGGCGCAGGCGCAGCCTCTGCCCGGCGGCGACGCGGATCTGCTCCTGGACGATGTCGATCCCGGTGATCATCTCGGTCACCGGATGCTCGACCTGGACGCGGGTGTTCATCTCGATGAAGAAGAACTCGTCCGCCTGGTACAGGAACTCGAATGTCCCGGCGCCGCGATAGCCGATCTTGCGGCAGGCCTCGGCGGCACGCTCGGCGATGCGCGCGAGCGCCCGCGGATTGATGCCGGGTGCCGGCGCTTCCTCGATGATCTTCTGATGGCGTCGCTGCATCGAGCAGTCGCGCTCGAACAGATGGATGGCGTTCTTGTAGCCATCGGCGAGCACCTGGATCTCGATGTGCCGCGGATTGGCCAGAAAGCGCTCCATGTAGACCAGCGGATTGCCGAACGCCGCCTGCGCCTCGTTGCGCGTCAGCGCGACGGCGGGAAGCAGGGCGGCCTCGGTGTGAACGATCCGCATGCCGCGGCCGCCGCCGCCGCCAGCCGCCTTGATGATCACCGGATAGCCGACGGCGCGGGCGATCTTGACGACCTCCTTCGGATCCTCCGGCAGGGCCCCCTCGGAGCCGGGGACACAGGGCACGCCGACCTTGGTCATCGCGACCTTGGCGCTGATCTTGTCGCCCATCAGGCGGATGGTCTCCGGCTTGGGCCCGATGAATACGAAGCCCGAGCGCTCGACCTTTTCCGCGAAATCGGCATTCTCGGAGAGGAACCCGTAGCCCGGATGGATCGCCTGGGCGTCCGTCACCTCGGCGGCAGCGATGATCGCCGGAATGTTGAGGTAGCTGTGGCTGGACGGTGGCGGGCCGATGCACACCGACTCGTCCGCGAGTGCGACGTACTTGGCGTCCCGGTCGGCCTCCGAATGCACGACGACGGTCTTGATCCCGAGCTCGCGGCAGGCGCGCTGGATGCGAAGTGCGATCTCGCCCCGATTGGCGATCAGGACCTTGTCGAACAGCTTGCTTCGGTCGGCGGTGGCCATGCCTAGGCGAGGATGAACAGCGGCTGACCGAATTCGACCGCCTGCCCGTTTTCCACCAGGATGGCTTTCACGGTTCCGGCAGCATCGGCCTCGATCTCGTTCATCAGCTTCATCGCCTCGACAATGCACAGCGTGTCGCCCTGCGCGACGGTGTCGCCGACCTCGACGAACGCCTTGGCGCCCGGCGAGGCGGACCGGTAGAACGTCCCGACCATCGGACTCTTCACGACGTGCCCTTCGGGCTCGGTCGGGGGCGCGGCCTCCACCGCGACCGGAGCGGCCGCAGCCTGGGCCGCAATGGGCTGGGCGCCTTGAGGTGCCGCGTGCAGCATCACCGTCTGCTGCGATGGCGCGACCGCGCGCGTGATCCTGACGCGCTCCTCGCCTTCCTGGATTTCGAGCTCGGCAATGCCGGAGGTTTCAACGAGCTCGATCAGCGTCTTGAGTTTGCGGAGGTCCATGCGATGGGCTCTTTCGGCGCAGAGCAGCGGGGAAAGCGCGGAGTTTGGCGCAAATAGACGCAAGTTGTCCAGCAGTTAGCGCTGGATAGGCTCTTTTGTGCGCGCGCCGGCCGTGGGCCGCGCCCGCGAGCCCCGCGTCAGGCCGAGGATAGCAGGCGATCGAGCAAGCGATCGAGCTGCGCCCTCGCCACGGGGCCGAGATGCCGCTCCGCGACCCGGCCTCGCCGGTCGAGCACCACCGTGAAAGGCAGGGCCGAGAGGCTGTTGCCCAGGCTCTTGGACAGCTCGATTGCCCCGAAACCGCCAATCAGGGCCGGATAATTGAGGCCGATCTGCTTCGCGAATTCGCGTACTTTCTCGGCCTGATCGACGGCAATGCCGACAAATTGTACATCCTTGGTTCCCCGCGCGGTCTGAACCGCGACGAACTGGGGCATCTCTTCCCTGCAGGGGGCGCACCAGGTCGCCCAGAAATTGACGACCATCACCTTGCCCCGCCATTGGGACAGGGCCTGGGTGCGGCCATCGAGATCGGGAAGCTCGACTGCGAGCAGTGCGGCGCCGTCGCGCCGGTCGGCGGTGTCGGTGGAGCGGAAGACAGCCACCCCTGCGGCGAGCGCCGCAAGGGCGGCGGCAGCGCCGCCGACGAGGACGGTGCGCCGCTTCATCGGATCAGTTGAACCAGCCCTTGGGCTTGGCGGCCTCGACGTAGTCGCCCGGGGGACTCCCGGCGCGAGGCAGGACGACGTCGAGTTGCTGCGGATTCGGGGGATAGCAGACGCCAACGTCGGCGCAGCCCTGGGAATCGGCGTGAATGGTCAAGCGCTCCCCCGCCTTCCCGGCGTGCGCCAAGGGAACACGCAGCACCACGGCACCTCGATAGGTCTCGACATCGCCGAAGAAATCATCGTGCTTCACCTTGCCCGGCGGCAGATCGATGCGCCCCGCGGGAACCGGGGCGACCTTGAACCCGAGGCGATCGCGATAGAGGTAATAGCCATCGGCAATATCAAATCGGACTTCGAGGGTCGATGGATCCAGGGCCCGGGCCGACAGGCGGAACGCCTGGTCCGGCGGCAGCAGCGACGGCTGGCCGGAAGGAAACTGGGCGGCGGCAGGAAGCGCGAGCAATCCCGCGACCGCTCCCGCCAGGACACGCATGGCAATCGCGCTCATGTCATGAACTCGCGGTTTCCGTCGCGATCCATTCCAGATACCTGGCGTCACCATCGATGACCGGGATCGCCATGATCTCCGGCGTGTCATATGGGTGGATATCCCGGATGACAGCCTCCACGTTGCGGTAAAGGTCGGCACGGGTCTTGATGGCGAGTGGAACCTCATTCGCCGTTTCGATCCGACCGCGCCAGTGGTAAATTGACTCGATCGGAGCACCAATGTTCACGCAGGCAGCGAGCCTCTTCTCGACCAGGGCACGGGCGATGCCGGCCGCGACCGCCGCATCCGGCGCGTTCGTCAGAACGATGATTGGCGCGTCCGCCAAGGAGCAGCTGCCATGCGTTTCGTAGTGCTCGCCATTGTACTGGGATTCCCGTTCGCCGACTTTCTGCTGACCCTGCGCCTCGCTCGCTGGACCGGGGTGCCGCTGTGGATATGGCTTGCTGGATCAGGCATCGCCGGTATGTGGGTGCTTGCTAACGAGCGCGATCAGTTCCGGATGCGAACCCTTGCCGCATTCCGTGGAGACCAGTCGCTCCTGCGTGGCCTGCTGGACAGCGGGCGACGCGTCCTGGCGGGCATGCTGCTGATCCTGCCTGGGGTCCTGTCCGATGTCCTGGCGCTCCTGCTGCTGTCGTTGCCGATCAATCAGCGCGGCGGCTTCGGTCCCCAGCCGATTCCGGCAGGCCGTTCCCCGTATCGCCGTGGCGGCGCCGTCGTCGACGGCGATTACCGCAGGATCGAGTAGCGGCGCGAGCGGCGAGCAGGGGCCCCGGCGCAGCCGGGGATGCGAGCCATGGCGAGCGCCGCGCGAGGCCGACAAGATAGCGTCGCGCATCTGCGCCTCGCGACGTGGAGGCCGAGGGCGCGAAGGCGCCGACGAGGCTAGGCAGGCGCCGTGCCGCGCGACCGGCTATTTCATTTCATCCATCGGCGCGACCCCGGACTTCCCCGCACGCCTGTAGGCCCAGACCAGCATGACGACCCCGATGACGATCATCGGCAGTGACAGCCACTGTCCCATCGTCAGGCCGAGGGCCAGGAACCCGAGGAAGCTGTCGGGCTCGCGGGCGAATTCGCCAATGAAGCGGAACGCCCCGTAACCCAGCAGGAAGACCGCCGAGACCGCGCCCGGCGGCCGTCGCCGCGATGCGAAAATCCACAGGACGGCGAACAGCGCGACGCCCTCCAGCCCGAACTCGTAGAGCTGCGACGGATGCCGCGGCACCTGGTCGACCTGGGGGAACACCATTCCCCAGGGCAGATCGGTCGGACGCCCGACCAGTTCCCCGTTGATGAAGTTGCCGAGCCGCCCCGCAGCGAGGCCCAGCGGAATCAGGGGCGCGACGAAGTCGGTGACATCCAGCCACCGCTTGCCACGCTGACGCGCGAAGAACCACAGCGCGATCAGGACGCCGATGAATCCGCCGTGGAAACTCATCCCGCCGTGCCATACCTCGAATATCTCGAGCGGGTGCGCGAGATAGTAGAGCGGCTTGTAGAACAGCACATAGCCGAGCCGGCCGCCGAGGATGACGCCGAACACGCCATAGAACAGCATGTCGTCGACGTCGATCGCACGCCATCCGGTGAGCACGTTCGTGCGCGCACGACGCCTGCCGAGGACGATGAACAGGATGAATCCCACGAGGTACATGAGGCCGTACCAGCGGACGGCGAACGGCCCGATGCGAAATGCGACGGGGTCGAACTGGGGGTAGACGAGCATGAGCGTGCATATACCACAACGCACGCTGCGCCATCGCGCAAGCCTTCAAGGAACGCCGCCTGCGCAACGCCGCCCCTGCGGTTGTCTGCGACGACACCGGATGCTATCGTCGACATCCACCATCGGACCATGAGTGCGATTCCCGCTGCCGGGTTCGCGCGCCCCACGGAGAGATTTCCTTGTCGTACAACCGCCGCTCGAGACTGATCACGCAGGGCATCGCCCGTTCGCCCAACCGCGCAATGCTGCGCGCCGTCGGCTTCGGCGACGATGATTTCGACAAGCCGATCGTCGGCGTGGCCAATGGCCACAGCACGATGAATCCCTGCAACGCCGGCATCCAGCCGCTGGTCGACCGCGCGATGGTCGCGCTGAGCGCGGCCGGCGCGATGCCGCAGGTGTTCGGCTTCCCCACCGTCACCGACGGAATCGGCATGGGCACCGAGGGCATGAAGTATTCGCTGGTCTCGCGCGAGGTGATCGCTGATTCCATCGAGGTCGCGGTCCAGGGGCAGATCATGGACGGCGTGCTGTGCGTCGGCGGCTGCGACAAGAACATGCCGGGAAGCATGATGGCGATGGCGCGCATCAACGTCCCGGGCATCTTCGTCTACGCGGGCACGATCAAGCCCGGCTTCTGGAAAGGCGAGAAGCTCACGATCGTCTCGCCGTTCGAGGCCGTCGGTGCCTACACCGCAGGCAAGATGAGCAAGGAGGACTACGACGGCATCGAGCGCAACGCCTGCCCGAGCGTGGGCGCCTGCGGCGGCCAGTACACGGCGAACACGATGTCGTCATCCTTCGAAGCGCTGGGCATGAGCCTCTTGGGCAGCTCGCAGATGGCGTCGCCCGATCCCGAGAAAGCCGATTCGTCGGCGGCATCGGCCGCGGTGCTGGTCGAGGCGATCAGGCGCGAGCTGAAGCCGCGCGACATCATCACCCGCAAGTCGATCGAGAACGCGATCTCGCTGGTCATGGCGACCGGGGGCTCGACCAACGCGGTCCTGCATTACCTGGCGATCGCCGCGGCGGCGGAAGTCGAGTGGACGATCGACGACTTCGAGCGCGTGCGCAAGCGCGTCCCGGTGCTGTGCGACCTCAAGCCTTCGGGCAGGTACGTCGCGGTCGATTTCCACGCCGCCGGCGGCGTGCCGCAGGTGCTGCGGATGCTGCTCGACCGCGGCCTGCTGTACGGCGAATGCATGACCATCACCGGGCGCACCCTCGCCGAGGAGCTCGCCTCGGTCCCCGCGGTCCCGCGCGCCGACCAGGACGTCATCCGCCCGATCGACAAGCCGATCTACGCACAGGGGCATCTCGCGATCCTGCGCGGCAACCTCGCGACCGAGGGCTGCGTCGCCAAGATCACCGGCCTCAAGAATCCGGCGATCACCGGTCCCGCGCGGGTGTTCGATTCCGAGCCGCAGTGCATGGAGGCGATCCTCGCGAAGAAGATCCGCCCCGGCGACGTGATCGTCATCCGTTACGAAGGGCCCAAGGGCGGCCCGGGCATGCAGGAGATGCTGGCGCCCACGTCGGCGCTGATCGGGCAGGGGCTGGGCGAATCGGTGGGCCTGATCACCGACGGCAGGTTCTCGGGCGGCACCTGGGGGATGGTCGTCGGCCACGTCGCGCCGGAAGCCTATGTCGGCGGGACGATCGCGCTGGTCGAGGAAGGCGACTCGATCACCATCGACGCCCACCGGCTGCTGATCCAGCTCAATGTCGACGACGCGACGCTCACCGCGCGCCGCGCGCGCTGGACGCCCCCACCGCCGCGCTATACGCAGGGGGTGCTCGCCAAGTACACGCGGCTGGTGTCGACCGCGAGCATCGGCGCGATCACCGACGCGCCCGCCTGACGCGCGGCCGGCATGCTGTACTGGTCGTGCCTCGCCGGCGCCATCCTGCTCGAGATCGCGGGGACGACGTCGATGAAACTGTCGCAGGGTTTCACCCGGACCGTCCCGTCGATCATGCTGTTCGTGCTCTATGCGCTCTCGTTCGCGCTAATGACAGTCGCGGTCCGGAGAATCGACATGAGCGTGTCCTACGCGATCTGGTCGGGCGTGGGCACGGCGCTGGTCGCCCTCATCGGCGTCGGGTGGTTCCGGGAGACGCTTTCGCCGGTGCAGATCGGCAGCATCGTGCTGATCATTGCCGGGGTGATCGGCCTGCGCGCGGGGGCGGCGTAGGCGAGCCGCGGGCCGCATGGCGGAACACCGATTCCCGGTGGACTGTTTTCCCCTGCGCCCGCTGCCGACACCCGGTCGTGCGCGGCACCAATCGTCGGAGGACATCATGATTCCGGATCGCTGGAAGCTCGCCGCGGCAGCCGTGCTCGTGGCCGGTCTCGCCGGCTGCGCTTCGACCGGCGAGGCGCCTGCGGGCGCTCCGCTCGCGCAGGCTCCGAAGCTCGAAGTGGGCGCGCGGTGGGTCTACCGTGGCCAGGACGGCTTCAACGCGCCCGACACCTTCCAGGAAACGGTCGAGGTGACCGCCGTCGGGCCCGCGGGCATCGAAGTGAAGGTGACGCGGCGCGGTTCGTCGGGGGATGTCGTCCGGCACGAGAGCTGGGCGGCGCCGGGGCGGGTCCTCGCCGGCACCCTGACGGGCAACGAGACCTACCGCTTCTCGACCCCGCTCGAGCGCTACAGGTACCCGCTGTACACCGGCGAGAGCTGGAACCAGTGGATTGACAGCTACAACGAGACGGCGCGCAAGGCCGAGCGCATCAACCATTACGTCCGTGTCGGGCGCTGGGAGAAAGTCTCGACGCCCGCCGGCGTGGTCGACGCGGTCAGGCTGCGCGTGCTGATGCAGCTCGGAGACGAGGAATTCTGGCGCTACCAGACGATGTGCAACTACGCGATCTGGTATGCCCCCGCGATAGGCGCGGCGGTGCGCGAGGAGAAGGACTGCGAGTACCTCGAGAAGGGCAGCCAGGACAGCAGGACGCCGGTGCGCACCCAGCACGCGATCGTCGATCTGATCGCCTATACGCCGGGCAAGCCGTAGGCGGCCGGCCGGCGCGGGCCCGCGGCGGGTTCAGGCGCCCGGGGTGATGCCCAGCCGGCGCCAGATCGTCCCCGTCAGCCCCGCCTGGTTCAGCGTGTAGAAATGCAGTCCGGGCGCGCCGCGCTCGAGCAGGCTCGCGCACATGCGCGTGACCACGTCGAGCCCGAAGGCGCGGATCGACGCGGCGTCGTCGCCATAGCCCTCGAGGCGCCGTCGGATCCAGCGCGGGATCTCGGCGCCGCAGGCGTCCGAGAAGCGTGCGAGCTTGGTGTAGCCGGCGATCGGCATGATCCCCGGCACGATCGGCACGTCGATTCCGGCTTGGGTGCAGCCGTCGACGAAGCTCCAGTAGGCATCGGCGTTGAAGAAGTACTGGGTGATGGCCGAGTTCGCGCCGGCGTCGATCTTGCGCCTGAAGCTCTCGAGATCGTCCTGCGGGCTGCGCGCCTGCGGGTGGCATTCGGGGTACGCCGCGACATCGACGTGGAACCAGTCGCCGGTCTCCTCGCGGATGAAGCGCACCAGCTCGTTGGCGTAGCGGAATTCGCCGGCGTCGACCGTTCCCGAGGGCAGGTCGCCGCGCAGGGCGATCACGTGGCGGATGCCGTGGTCGCGGTACTGGGCGAGGACCTCGCGCAGGCCCTCGCGCGACGACCCGATGCACGAGATGTGCGGCGCGCCGACCATTCCCTCGTCGCGTATCTCGAGCACGGTGGCGAGCGTGCCCTCGCGCGTCGATCCGCCCGCGCCGTAGGTGACCGAGCAGAACGCCGGCATGAGCGGCGCGAGCTCGCGCCGCGCGGCGCGCAGCTTGGCGACGCCTTCCGGCGTCTTCGGCGGGAAGAACTCCAGGCTGAACTGCTTCGCGCCGCTCATGCGGGGCACCTCGTCGGCATGGGCGCTACGCCTTGCGCGGGATCAGCGACGACAGCGCCCACGAGATCACGCTGTACACGATCGCTCCGAACACGCCCGCCCAGAAACCGTCGACGGTGAAACCCTTGACGAACGACCCGACGAACCAGAACAGCAGGCCGTTGATGACGAAGATGAACAGTCCCAGCGTCAGCACGGTCACGGGCAGCGTCAGCAGCACCAGGAGCGGGCGGATCAGGGTGTTGATGAGGCCCAGCACCAGGGCGGCGACCAGCGCCGTGGTGAAACCCTGGACGTGGATCGACGTGAAGAGGTAGGGCAGCGCGAGCAATGCCAGCGCGTTGAGGATCCAGGTTAGCAGGAGTCGCATGACGATCCTTTCACGGTCCGGGAAACGGGGGGTGGTGTGCGGGGCGCCAAGTGGGGTACTCAGTGGGGCACTCAGTGGGGCGCTCCGCCGGCGGTACCCATGACGTACGGCTTCAGCCCGGCGTAGATCGTCGCGTTGACCGGCGCCGGGAGTCCTGCCTCGACGGCCAGGTCGACGACGCGGCCGCACAGCCACGGCGCCTCGAGGCGATGCCCCGCGGTCAGGTCGTTGAGCATCGACGAGCGCATCTCGGCGGGCAGGGCCTCGAAGAGTCGCAACTGCCCGGCGATGAACTCGTCACCGAGATCGACGCCCTGCACGCCCGCGACCGCCTGCACCTCGCGCATCGACGCCTCGAAGGTCCTGCGCAGGTCAGGGTCGGCGCGCAACGTCCCGGCCGGCGCGCGGGCAAGGCAGGTGACGCCGGAGAACGCGCACAGGAACACGAACTTCTCCCACAGCGCACGCCGGATGTCCGGCGAGAGCTCGGCGTCGATCCCCGCCGCCTTCGCCGCGTCGACGAACGCCTGCGCGCGATCCGCCGGGCCGGCGGCAAAGGCGCCGACGCGCAGCCGCGCCATCGAACCGAGGTGGGAGATGACGCCGGGTGCGCGTATCGACGCGGCGATGTAGGCGACGCCGCCCAGCACGCGGTCCTCGCCCAGGACGCGCGTCAGGATGGCCGGCGAGTCGACGCCGTTCTGGAACGGGATGACGATGCCGCCCCGCGCGACCAGCGGCGCGACCTGCGCCGCGGCGGCGTCGACGTCCCACAGCTTGACGCAGAACATCACGACGTCGACGGGAGCGATCGCCGCCGGGTCGCCGGTCGCATCGACGCGATCGAGCACGATGTCGCCCCCGGCGCTCTCGACGCGCAGCCCTTGCGCGCGCATCGCGGCGAGCTGCGCGCCGCGCGCGACGAAGACGACATCGTTCCCCGCCTGCGCGAGCCTGGCGCCGAAATAGCCGCCGACGCCTCCCGTGCCCAGCACCGCGACGCGCATGTCAGTAGCGGTAGCTGTCCGGCTTGTACGGCCCGCTGCGGTCGACGCCGATGTAGCGCGCCTGGCGGTCGGAGAGCTCGGTCAAGGTCGCCCCGAGCTTGGACAGCTGCAGGCGCGCGACCTTCTCGTCGAGGTGCTTGGGCAGCACGTAGACGCCGACGGGGTAGCGGCCCGACCCCTGCTTGGCGTCGGTCCACAGCTCGATCTGCGCCATCACCTGGTTGGCGAACGACGAGCTCATCACGTAGGACGGGTGCCCGGTCGCGCAGCCGAGGTTCACCAGGCGCCCTTCGGCGAGCAGGATGATCCGCTTGCCGTCGGGGAAGATCACGTGGTCGACCTGGGGCTTGATGTTCTCCCACCTGCAGGCTTTCAGTCCTGCCACGTCGATCTCGTTGTCGAAGTGCCCGATGTTGCACACGATCGCGTTGTTCTTCATGCGCTTCATGTGCTCGAAGGTGATGACGTCGATGTTGCCGGTGGCGGTGACGAAGATGTCGGCCTTGTCGCAGGCATCGTCCATGGTCACGACGCGGTAGCCTTCCATGGCCGCCTGCAGCGCGCAGATCGGGTCGATCTCGGTGATCCAGACCTGCGCGGAGAGGGAGCGCAGCGCCTGGGCCGACCCCTTGCCGACGTCGCCGTAGCCGTTCACCACCGCGATCTTGCCGGCGACCATCACGTCGGTGGCGCGCTTGATCCCGTCGACCAGCGATTCGCGGCAGCCGTAGAGGTTGTCGAACTTGCTCTTGGTGACCGAGTCGTTGACGTTGATCGCGGGGAAACCCAGCCGTCCTTCCTTGTGCATCTGGTAGAGGCGCTTGACGCCGGTGGTCGTCTCCTCGGTCACGCCCCTGATGCCGGCCTTGAGGCGCGAGTAGAACTTCGGGTCGGCGTCGAGGCGCCTGGCGATCGCCGCGAACAGCGCCGACTCCTCCTCGTTGGCCGGATGCGCAATCACCGAGCGGTCCTGCTCGGCCTGCGCGCCCAGGTGGACGAGCAGCGTCGCGTCGCCGCCGTCGTCGAGGATCATGTTCGGCGCCAGCCCGCCGCCCCACTCGAAGATCCGGTGGGTGAACTCCCAGTAGCGCTCCAGCGTCTCGCCCTTGTAGGCGAACACCGGCGTGCCGCGGGCGGCGATCGCCGCAGCCGCGTGGTCCTGCGTCGAATAGATGTTGCACGACGCCCAGCGGACCTCGGCGCCCAGCGCCTGCAGGGTCTCGATCAGCACCGCAGTCTGGATCGTCATGTGCAGGCTGCCGGCGATGCGGGCGCCGCGCAGCGGCTGCCCGGGCGCGAATTCCTCGCGGATCGCCATCAGGCCCGGCATCTCGGTCTCGGCGATCGCAATCTCCTTGCGACCCCAGTCGGCAAGCGACAGGTCGGCGACTTCGCAGTCGGCGAACTTGCCAGTCTCGTTCACGGCATTCATCGGTCACTCCGTTGGAAACGGGCGACGGAGGCGCTGGCCAGGCGGTGCGATCGCCCGTTGCCCGCGGACTTCGTCGCGGTTCAACGAGCGCCGTTGCAAAAGTGGCAGCGTGCCGGGGCACCGTGCCCACCCCGAGCCTGGCCCGCCGGGTCGATGCCTGCGCGGGTTGCAACGCTCCTCGGGGCGTAGAGGAACCGCGATTGTACCGCAGCCGCGGTCAGCGCAATTCGCGCTTGCCGCGCAGCACCAGCGCGATGCCCGCCAGCACGACCGCGCACCCGGCCATCGGCCCGAACGAGAGCCCGGCGATGCCCGTCGCGTCCCACAGCGCGCCGCTGACGACGGCGACGACGACTGCCGCGCCGTAGCTCAGCGTGAACACCCCGGCGGAAGTGCGGGCGACATCCTCGGGTGGACACAGCAGGGCCGGGAGAGTGAGACCCAGGATCAGCGCGGCGGCATCGGAGAAGCCCAGCAGGCCGGCGAACAAAGGCGTCGCGGGTCCGACGGCGAACACCAGGCCCGCGATGGCGGTCAGCGACAGCACGCCCGACAGGATGTAGGGCCAGGCCCGGCGCTCGAGCTTGCGGGCGATGGCGAGCAGCAGCAGCGACGCCGGGATCTGGCCGAAATTGAGCGCGGTCAGGGTCGAGCTGATGAGGTCGGGCCGCCCCTCGTGCGTCAGGTAGATCGGGATGAACGCGTTGGTGCCGAAATAGATCGCGTTCACGCAGCAGAACAGCACGCCCAGCCGCCAGACGAGGCCGCGATGCCAGTCGGGCAGCCAGCGCCTGGGCTTGCCTTTCATGGCGAGAAACGGATCGGGAAAGCGCGGCGCGCGCAGGTGCACGAGCAGCGCTGTCAGCGCGATCGGGATCGCCCACAGCGCCAGCGCGGCGCGCCAGCTTCCCCCGACGAGCGGCAGCACGACCGGCAGCATCAGCAGGACCGGGATCACCTCCCCGACCAGCAGGCCGTTCGTGTACGTCGCGGTGCCCAGCGCGATTTGCGGCAGGGGCATCCAGTGGCGCACCGTCGTCGGCATCACCGGCTGCATGATCGCCACGCCCGCGGACATCGCGATGCTCGCGGCGAGCAGCATCGGGAAGCTGAACGCGAGTCCGCGCAAGGCGGCCCCGGCCGCGACGATCGCGAGCCCGCCCACCAGCGCGCCGCGCACCCCGATGCGGGCGACCAGCAGCGCGCCGCCCAGAGCGGCCAGCGCGAACAGCGCCGGCGCGACGCTGCCGAGAACGCCGACCTCGGTCGCGGAAAGGCCGAAATCGCTGCGGATCATCGGGATCACCGGCGGCACCGCGAGGATCGTCAGCCGCAGCGCGATCCCGGACAGCCACAGCAGCAGCAGGGACATCCAGATCGAGTGCTCGCCGTGCTCGTTGCGGTCGTCGGTCATTTCGGCCTTCCGGCGGGAACGGATCGCGCTGCGACGGATGGCGCCGCGGGCGCCTCCTGCGCGAGCAGGGCATTGGCGAGGCCCGATTCGCGCTTGTAGAAGCCCTCGGTATGGAAGGTCTCCTCGAGGGCGTACAGCTCGTAGTCGAGGTGATGGCAGATTTCGTGGCAGAGCGTGCGCAGGAAGGTCCGGAACGCCACGACCTGGCGGCGGGCCGCAGTGCGCATCCAGACGCTGATCGTCGCCGGCCTGCCGCCTTCCTCGGGCTCGTAGAGACCGTGCAATTCCCCGTAATCGTCGGCGGGGCGCCGCGCAAGCACGCGGATCGCGATCGGCGGCACGCGGAAGCCGCGGGTCAGGGCGTCGACGAGGTCCTGACAGGCGCGCCGCAAAGCGCTGCGGTCGTCGGCCGTCAGCGCCGCCCGGATCCGCGCGACGCATTCGCCCGCCGCAATCTCCGGCGGCAGCCCGAGGGAATCGATCGCATCGCTCGCGCGGTAGATGCGCTTGCGTGCCGCGGACAGGCGGTCGTAGTAGGCGAAAGGCACGGGCGGCCGGAGGGGCGGGCATCGCGGCCGCACGCCGGGCGGGGCGCGGCGGCCGGAATGAAACGGGGCCGCCACGGCGGCCCCGGTCGGCAGCGGGCAGGCGGGCGTTTGCGCGCCGCCGCTGGATCAGGCCTTCTTGATCTTCTCGAGCATCTTGAAGATGCCCTTGGGCGCGCCGACGAACATGCGCTTGAAGGTCTTGGGCAGGCAACGGCGCTCGAGGGTGTTGCGGCGGGTGCGGCTGCGTTCGGCCATGGTGAATCTCCAGTGGGTCGGGAACCGCGACGCCGGTCGCGGCAAGCCCGCCATTATACCTGCTAGCGCTGGCCGGCCTTGGGGCCCCGGAACACCGCCGCGGCCTCGCGGGGCGCGCTGCGCGTGTACTGGGGCGGAGGCAGGACGCTCGCCCCCAGCGAGGCGGCGGCATGCCAGGGCCAGCGCGGGTCCCACAGGAACGCGCGGCCCATCGCGATCAGGTCGGCATCCCCGGCGGCGACGATGGCCTGCGCCTGCTCCGCCCCGGTGATCAGCCCGACGGCCATGGTGGGGGCGCCGGTCGCCCGCCGGATCTCGCGTGCGAAACCGACCTGGTAGCCGGGCGCCAGCGGGATCTTCTGCAGCGGCGAAACGCCGCCGCTGGAGGCGTCGATGAAATCGCAGCCGCGCGCGACCAGCAGGCGCGATAGCTCGACCGATTCGGCGAGTGTCCACCCGCCTTCCACCCAGTCGGTGCAGGACAGACGCACGCCCAGCGGTCGCGACTCGGGCCACACGGCGCGCACCGCATCGAACACCTCGAGCGGGAAGCGCACGCGCGCCTCGAAGCTGCCGCCGTAGCGGTCGCTGCGGTGGTTGGCCACCGGCGACAGGAACTCGTGCAGCAGGTAACCGTGCGCCATGTGGATCTCGATCGCATCGATGCCGGCACGGTCGGCGCGCTGCGCGCTGTCGGCGAAGGCCCGGCGGATGCGCGCGAGATCGTCGGTCGAAAGCGCGGCCGGCGGCGCTTCGTCGGCGCCGTGCGGCAGCGCCGAAGGCGCGACGGGCACCCAGCCGCCCTTCTCCGGCGGCAGCAGCTTCCCGCCCTCCCAGGGCCGTTGCGACGAGCCCTTGCGGCCGGCATGGGCGAGCTGCATGGCCACCGGCATCGGCGGCGACAGGGCGCGGGCGCGAGCGAGGACATCGGCGAGCGCCTGCACGCAGGCGTTGTCGTAGAGGCCCAGGCATCCGGGGGTGATGCGCCCTTCGGCGGAAACGGCGGTCGCCTCGATCGTGAAGAGCCCCGCTCCCGACATCAGCAGCTGGGCCCAGTGCGCGAGGTGCCAGTCCGTGGCCCGGCCCTCGACGGCCGAGTACTGGCACATCGGCGAGACGACGATGCGGTTGGACAACCCGAGTCCGCGCAGGGCGAACCGGTCGAACAGCCTGGCGATGCCTTTGACCTCAGTCGGCGGCGACGGCCGCGCGCAGGCCCGCGGCCTCGCGCAGCACCTCGGCCTTGTCGGTCGCTTCCCAGGTGAATTCGGGCTCGTCGCGCCCGAAGTGGCCGTAGGAAGCGGTCTTGCAGTAGATCGGCCGCAGCAGGTCGAGCATGCGCACGATGCCCTTCGGGCGCAGGTCGAAGTGCGCCTGCACGAGCTCGGCGATGCGCTCGTCGGGAATGCGCCCGGTGCCCTCGGTGTAGACGGTCACGTTGATGGGCTTGGCGACGCCGATCGCGTACGAAACCTGGACCTGGCACTGGCGGGCGATGCCCGACGCGACGACATTCTTCGCGACGTAGCGCGCCGCGTAGGCCGCGGAGCGATCGACCTTGGACGGATCCTTGCCCGAGAACGCGCCGCCGCCGTGCGGCGCCGCGCCCCCATAGGTGTCGACGATGATCTTGCGTCCGGTGACGCCGGCATCGCCGTGCGGACCACCGATCTCGAAGCGCCCGGTCGGGTTCACGAGGAAGCGCGTGCCGGCGAGCATGTCCTTCGGGAACACCGGCTTGACGATCTCCTCGATGACCGCCTCGGCGAGCTCCTTCTGGCGATCGTTCATGCTCGGATGATGCTGGGTCGAGAGCACGACGGTGTCGACGCTCTTCGGCTTGCCGTCGACATAGCGGACCGTGACCTGCGACTTGGCGTCGGGCCGCAGCCACGGCAGCCGGCCGTCGCGGCGGACTTCGCTCTGCCGCTGGACGACGCGGTGGGCGTAATAGATCGGGAAGGGCATCAGCGTCGGCGTCTCGTCGCAGGCATAGCCGAACATCAGCCCCTGGTCGCCGGCGCCCTGGTTCAGGTAATCATCGGAGGCGCGGTCGACGCCCTGCGCGATGTCGGGCGACTGGCGGCCGTAGCAGACCATGACGGCGCAGCCGTCGGCGTCGAAGCGCAGTGCCGGGTCGTTGTAACCGATGCGGCGGATGGTGTCGCGCGCCACACGGCTGTAGTCGACGTTCGCATGGGTCGTGATCTCGCCGGCCATGACCACCAGTCCCGTCGAAACGAGCGTCTCGGCCGCGACGCGCCCGGTCGGGTCATGCTCTAGAATCGCGTCGAGCACCGCATCGGAAATCTGGTCCGCGACCTTGTCCGGATGGCCTTCCGACACCGACTCCGACGTGAACAGAAACTCGCTCATTGCCGCTCCCGCTGTTGCGAATCTTGCCCCGCATGGTCCCGATCGTCGTCCCGACGAGACATGGCGGGCAAGCCGGGGCATTCTAGCAGAGCGCCCCGGCGGCCCCCTGCCGCCCGTCCGGCACGCGAGCGCCGAGCCACGCGCACGCGGGGCATGCGCAGGCTGCGCGCGGCGCCGCGGCGTGCGCCCCGAAAAAGGTCGGGTGCGGTGGTGAGCACCAACATCCGCGCCGCCGACGACGCAGCGATCGGCGAAGCGGCGGCGCTGTTGCGCGCCGGCGAGCTCGTCGCGTTTCCCACCGAAACCGTCTACGGCCTGGGCGCCGATGCGTCGAACCCCGTCGCGTTGCGCAGGCTGTTCGAAGCCAAGGGGCGGCCGGCCGACCACCCGGTGATCGTGCACGTCCTCGGATTCGCCGAGGCCGAGCGCTGGTCGGCGGCGATGCCCGCCGGCGCACGCGCCCTCGCCGAAGCGTTCTGGCCCGGACCGCTGACCCTGATCGTTCCCCGATCCGACCGTGCCGGCGACGCCGTGACCGGCGGACAGGCGAGCGTGGGCCTGCGCGCGCCCTCGCATCCGGTCGCCCGTGCCCTGCTCGCCGAATTCGGCGGGGGCATCGCGGCGCCTTCGGCCAACCGCTTCGGCCACGTCTCGCCGACGACCGCGCAACACGTCGCCGACGATCTTGCCGACGCGGTCGCGCTGATCCTGGACGGCGGTCCCTGCGACGTCGGCATCGAGAGCACCATCGTCGCATTCGACGGCGACACGCCGCTGCTGCTGCGGCCCGGGGGCATCGGCGCCGACGCCGTGGCCAGGGTGCTGGGCCGCGCGCCGGTCGCGGGCGGCGCATCGGCGCCCCGCGCGTCGGGGACGCTCGCGTCGCACTATGCGCCGCGCACGCCTTCGGCGCTGGTGTCCGGCGAGGCGCTTCGCGCCGAGCTCGTGCAGCTTGCCGACCGCGACGAGCGGGTCGCCGTCCTCGCGCGCGACATCGCGATTCCCGAGGGCTTCGACGGCGTGTGGATCCGGGCGCCGCGCGACGCCGTCGCGTATGCGCGCGCGCTCTACGCGAACCTGCGCCGGCTCGACGCCGCAGGCGCCGACGCGATCCTGATCGAGGACGTCCCGGCGGATCGCGCGTGGACGGCGGTGCGCGACCGGCTGATGCGCGCGACCGCGGGCATCGACGACGATCGCGACTGACCGAGGCGTTGCTGCGCGGCCGCGCAGCGGCCGTCGAAGACCTCTGCGAGAAACGGCGCGATGACGTCGACCAGCCGCATTTCCGCGCCGGCGTAGAAGTGGTCGGTCATCGGGACCGTCACCGCGCGCGAGCATCCGTCGCGCGGCAGCTTCGCGATGCGCGCGGGATCGGTCGCCGCCACGGCGGGGAGATCGCTCGCGGCGACGACGTCGAGGACCGGCATCCGCGGAGGCGTCGAGAACGGCACGGGCATGCCCATCGGCACCCATGCGGCGACGGCGGGTGCGCCGCCACCGGCAGCACGATGCGCAAGCCAGGCGTCGACCATCGCCGCGCCCCGGCTGTGCGAGACGACCGCGACTTTGGCGTAGCCGTGCTCGTGCAGCCACGCCAGCGCTGCCGAGAGGCGTGCACCGGCTTCGCCGTCGAGGTCGGCATAGCCCTCGGCCGGAGCATCGGCGGCGAGCACGGGCATCTGCACCGACAGCGTCGCGAATCCGCGGTCGGCAAGCGCAGTGCGAACGACGCCGATCACTTCCCAGTCGGGATTGACCCCCTGGCCGTGGACGACGATGACCGCGCCTTTCGCCGGTCCCGGGGGCTTGGTGTAGAGCGCGAGCACCCGCGGCCGAAGCTTGGTCGACAGCCAGACGACGTCGCCGACGACCACCTGCGGCGCGACCTGCTCGGCCCAGCGGTCCTCGCGCGCGAGGTCGGGGACGGCGCCGCGCACCGGCGCGACGAGCGTTGCGACCAGCAGGGCCGCGAGCGCGGCGACGTCGAGCGGAAAACGCATCTGCACCTCCTACAGTCCGATCGCCGCGAGCGTCGCGGTCGTGACGATTCGCGTGATGCCGCCCCA
>JBLMVY010000146.1:0-13104 GCA_050256935.1 Candidatus Levyibacteriota bacterium
TCCAGTGGTGCCGTGGCGTCGACGGACGGGTCGACCCGGCGCGGATCGTCGCGGAGGCGCGCCGGTTCGCGGACTTCGACGTGCTGTGCCTGCAGGAGATCGCCGACAACTATCCGGACCCGCGGCTCGCCGGGGCCGACGACGGCGACCAGTTCATGCGCATCGCTGCGCTGCTCCCGGACTGCACGGCGATCCCCGGTGTCGCCGTCGATCATCCCGGCGAGGGCGGTCGGCGCCGACGCTTCGGCAACATGATCCTGTCGCGGCTGCCGGTGCGCCAGGTCTATCGCCACCTGCTGCCCTACCCCTGCGACCCCGGCGTGCCGGGCATGCCGCGGATCGCCCTCGAAGCGGTGGTCGCGGCACCCTGGGGCGACCTGCGCGTGGTCACGACGCACCTCGAGTACTACTCGACGATGCAGCGGATGGCGCAGGTCGAGGCCCTGCGCACGATCTACGCCGACGGCCATGCGCATGCGCGCGACGCCAGGATCACCATGGACGACGGCGGGCCTTTCCAGACGTATCCGCGGCCGCGCGATGCGCTGATCGCCGGCGATTTCAATTTCGAGCCGGGTTCCGACGAGCACGCGGGGATGCGGGCGCCGTTCGCCGACGGCACGCCGTCGCTGCAGGACGCCTGGCGCGAGCTCCATCGCGGCGTTCCGCATCCGACGACGTTCAAGCTCTACGAGAAGCTCGAGCCGGGCGAGCCCGAGCTGCACTGCGACTTCGTCTTCGTCAACGAAGAGCTGCGTCCGCGACTGCGCGACGTGCGGGTCGACCTGGACACGCAGGCGTCGGATCACCAGCCGATCATCGTGACGCTCGGGTGATGGCGGCTGCGCAAGCCGAGCGCCGGGGCCGACGATGAGCGTCGAGGGCGAGCCCCGGCTGCGGTACGGCATCGACCGCATGGTGGCGCGCGGTCGCCGGGTCTTCGGCTGGGGCTGGATCGCGCATCCGACGCGGCCGATCGTCGCGGTGACGCTGGTCCTCGCCGGCGACGGCTGGGAATCGCGCCTGCCGGCCAACCACGGGCTGGTGCGCGCCGACGTCAAGGACGCGTTTCCGCAGCTTCCCGGCAGCGAATCGTCGGGCTTCGTCGCGACCGGATACATCCCGCGGGGTCCCGTTCTGCGCTGGCAGATCGAGGCGCAGTTCGGCGACGGCGGGAAGGCCGGGATCGACATCACCGCGGCCGCCGACACCGGGCCGGCGCGGCGCGGGCTGCGCGGGATCGGCTACGTCCTGCGGGCGGTTGCGCGGCGGCTTCGTCGGGGCGACGTCCGCGGCATCGTCGAGCGCGCGAAGGCGCAGAGCTATCTCGCGCCGTCGCTCGAAGACGCGACGGCCGGACGCGCGCTGCGCGAGCGCCTGGCAGGCGCCGCGCACGTGACGATCGTGTTCGATCACAACATGGGCGGCGGCGCGAACGTCTACCGGCGCAGCATCGTCGACGAGCGGCTGGCCGCGGGCGCGACCGTGCTGCTGTGCACGTACAACCTGCCGACCCTCGACTATCGCCTGCATCTGATGCAGGGGGCGGGGAGCGCGGACGACGCAGAGGTCTTCCGCATGTCGTCGTTCCTGCCGCTCGAGGCGATCGTCGCGGAGACGGCGGTGGACGAGCTTTTCGTCAACAGTCCCGTCTCGTTCGACGAGCCGCTGGTCTTCGCCGAATTGCTGGCGACGCTGCGCGAAGGCAATCCCCGGCTCTCCCTGACGGTCGCGGTCAACGACTATTTCGCGGTGTGCCCGTCGTTCGTGCTGCTCAATGCGGACGGGCGATACTGCGGCATCCCGGCGGTCTCCGAGTGCGCCGCCTGTCTCGCCCGCCATGGGGCAAGCTACGTGCGCCTGGCGCCGCCCACCGAGATCGGCCCCTGGCGCGCGATCTGGGGACGCTGCCTGGCGGCGGCCGACGAGGTGCGCTGCTTCTCGCAGTCGACGCGCGAGCTGCTGCTGCGCGCCTATCCGTCGCTGGACACGCATCGCGTCAGCGTGATCCCGCATCGCGTCGATTTCGCGCCCCCGCGGCTGCCCAGGTTCGATTCAGGAGAACCGCTCACCATCGGCGTCGTCGGCCAGATCAGCGTGCAGAAGGGCGCGCTGGTCGTGAAGGACATGCTCGCCCGCATCGACCGCGACGACCTCGACATCCGGGTCGCCGTCATCGGCGCGCTCGACGTTCGCGTGGACTCCAAGCGCCTGCAGGTCACCGGGCCCTACCGGCGCGAGGACCTGGTCGACCTGATCGAGGCGCAGCACGTCAACATGATCTTCTTCCCGAGCATCTGCCCGGAGACCTTCTCCTACGTCGTCGAGGAGATGCTGCGCCTGTCCCTGCCGATCGTCGCTTTCGACCTGGGGGCGCCCGCGGAGCGGCTGCGCGGCCGGGACAACGCGAGGCTTTGCGCGGAGGTCGGCGCCGACGCCGCCCTCGACACGCTGATCGGGTTCCATCGGGAGCTCGCCGCACGGGCCGTCGGGCGCGGGATGGGCAACGGCGCCCGGGTCGGCAACGGCACGCAAGCAGCCTGCGGCATGCTGCCCGGCGGCGCGCCGCAACAAGGCGGCTGCCGTGCATCGGCGGGTGGAGAACGGCCGTGACCGGCACGCTGCACGTCTTCACCAGCGCAGCGGTCAACTACCTGCCCAAGGTGCGCATCCTGTGCCGCTCGATCCGGCGTCATCATCCGGAGGCGGTCATCCATCTCGCACTGGCGGACCGGCGGCCGGACTGGCTGGTCACCGAAGGCGAGCCTTTCGACGAGGTCCTCGACGTCTCGCAGCTGGGCATTCCCGACTGGTACCGCTGGAGCTTCACCCACAACATCGTCGAGCTGGCGACCGCGATCAAGCCTTTCGCGCTCGCCAGGCTGCTCGACCTGCCCGATTGCGGGAGCGTCGTCTATTTCGATCCGGACATCGTGCTGTTCTCGCGCGTCGACGACATCCTCGCCACGCTCGGGCACGCAAGCATCGCCCTGACACCCCACCAGAACAAGCCGGAGCGCACGCTCGAGTCCGTGCTCGACAACGAGGTCGCGAGCCTCAAGCACGGCATCTTCAACCTCGGCTTCGTCGGGGTCGCCAATTGCGAGGAGGGGAAGCGCTTCGCAAAGTGGTGGGGCGAGCGCACCTACGAGCTGTGCCGCGCCGACGTGCCCAACGGCCTCTTCACCGACCAGAAGTGGGTGAATTTCGCACCGGTGTTCTTCGACGGCGTGGCGATCGTCAAGTCGTCGCGGCACAACGTCGCGACCTGGAACCTGACGACCCGCGAGCTGACCGGCAGCCTCGAATCCGGCTTCCGGGTCGACGGCGAGCCGCTGGGTTTCTATCATTTCACCGGCTTCGACAGCGGTGCCCACCGCATCATGGCGATCAAGAATGCCGCGACCAGCGCCGCCGTGCAGGAGCTGATCGGCTGGTACGAGCGCGAGACCGAGGTCGCCGACCACGATCCGATCAGCAAGACACCGTGGGCCTTCGGGCGCTACTCGGACGGGACGCCGATCGCGCCATGGCACCGCTGGCTCTACCGCGACCGGGCCGACCTGCGCGAGACTTTCGCCGATCCCTACGACGCCTCGTCGGGGACGCGCAGCTTCGCGCTCTGGTGCGCGACCGAGGGCAGGCTGCTGCGTGGGCAATACGACGGCGCAGGATCGATGGCGCGGCCGCTGACCATCGGCGTCGGCGGCGCGCTGCAGCTGCTGCGCCTTGCCGCTTCGCCGCGCGCGGGCAGGGCGCTCCGCGCGCGCGTGCACGCAATCCTGCGCGCCGAGGGCGTCGGCGGCATCTCGCGCCGACTGGCGCGGCGGAAGACGCCATGACGGCGACGGTCGACGTCATCGTTCCGGTGTACCGTGGCCTTGCACAGACGCGGCGCTGCCTCGACAGCCTGCTCGCCAATCCCCAGGAGACGCCGTTGGCGATCGTCGCCATCGACGATGCGAGTCCCGAGCCGGGCATCGTCGCCTACCTCGACGAGCTCGCGGCGCGCGGCGCGATCGAGCTGCTGCGCAACGACGGCAACCTCGGGTTCGTGCGCACGGTCAACCGCGGGCTCGCGCGGCACGCCGATCGCGACGTCGTGCTGCTCAACAGCGACACCGAGGTCGCCAACGACTGGCTCGACCGGCTGCGGGCCTGCGCCTGCCGCGAGCCCGACGTCGGCACGGCGACCCCGTTCTCGAACAACGCGACGATCTGCACCTATCCGTTCGAGGGCTGGACCGGCGGCACGCCGGGGACGCTGGGCCTCGCCGCGCTCGACCGGGTGTTCGCGTCGGTCAACGCCGGCCGGCATGCCGACCTGCCGACCGCGGTCGGATTCTGCATGTACATACGCCGCGCCTGCCTGGACGCAGTGGGCGCGTTCGACGCCGAGCGGTTCGGGCGCGGCTACGGCGAGGAGAACGATTTCTGCCTGCGCGCGAGCGCCGCAGGATGGCGCAGCGTGCTCGCTGCCGATGTCTTCGTGTTCCACGAGGGCGCGGTCAGCTTTTCCGGCGAGCGCGAGGCATTGACCCGCGCCGCGACGACCGCATTGCTCGACCGCCATCCCGGGTATTCGCGGATGATCGAGGAGTTCCACGCGGCCGACCCGCTGCGGCCCTTCCGCGCCGCGATCGACGATGCCCGCCATGCGCTGGGGGGCGAGGAGGCGCGGCAGGTGTACGCGGAGCGCAGCGTCGAGCATGCGCTGATCCTCGCGCGCGAGACCGGAGAGCTGAGGGCCGCGCTCGCGAGCTCGCAGCAGCGGGTCGCCGAGCTGGCTGCGGCCTTCAGGCACGCCGAGGACCTGGCGCTGGAGCGCGAGCGCCAGCTCGCCCGCATCCATGCGTCGCCGCTGGGAAAGCTGTTGAGTCTGCTCGCGCGCCCGAAATAGACAAGGGGGCTTGCGAGCAAGGGGCCGCATCTACCTGCGGCGGAAGATCAGGTCGTGCACGCCGTGGCCCAGACGCAGTCCACGCGCCTCGAACTTGGTCAGCGGCCGGTAGGCGGGCCGCGGCGCGAAATCCGCGGCGGTGTTCTCCAGCAGCGGCTCGGCGGTGAGGGTGGCGAGGATCTCCTGCGCGTAGTCGTCCCAGTCGGTCGCGACATGCAGGTAGCCGCCCGGCGCAAGGCGCAATGCGAGCTCGTGCACGAACGAAGGCTGCAGCAGGCGTCGCTTGTGGTGACGCTTCTTGGGCCAGGGGTCGGGAAAGAACACGTGGATGCCCGCAAGCGTCGCCGGCGCGATCATCGAGGCAACGACATCGACGGCGTCGTGGCGCAGGACGCGCAGGTTGGTGAGCCGCTGCTCGTCGATCCGGCGCAGCAGCGCGCCGACCCCCGGCAGGTGCATCTCGACCCCCAGGAAATCGGTGCCGGGCCGGGCCGTCGCGATCGCCGCCGTCGTCTCTCCCATGCCGAAGCCGATCTCGAGCACGACGGGCGCGCGGCGGCCGAAGATCGCCGGGAAATCGAGCGGGGCGGCCGCAGGTTCCACGCCATAGAGCGGCAGGAGATCGTCGCAGGCCCGCTGCTGCGCAGGTGACATCCGTCCCTGGCGCAGGACGAAGCTCCTGATCGCGCGGCGCGGCGCCTGCCCGTCCTGCGTCTCGCCGTTGCCGGGGACCGTCACCGCGATGCGTCGTCGAATCGCGCGCCCGTGCCGCGGTTGCGCGCGGGCAATCGCGTCAGGAGCCGATCAGGCCCGACGTCGGCGAGCTGGGGCTCGCCTCGTAGTACTTGCGCGGCATGCGTCCGGCGAGGAAGGCTTCGCGTCCGGCCTCGACCGCGAGGCGCATCGCGCGCGCCATCCGCACCGGCTCGCGCGCCTTGGCGATCGCGGTGTTCATCAGCACGCCGGCGCAGCCCAGCTCCATCGCGATCGCCGCGTCGGAGGCCGTTCCCACCCCGGCGTCGACCAGCACCGGCACTTTCGCCTGGTCGAGGATCAGCCGCAGGTTCCAGGGATTGAGGATGCCCATCCCCGAGCCGATCAGCGACGCCAGGGGCATGATCGCGACGCAGCCGATCTGCTCGAGCTCGCGCGCGACGATCGGGTCGTCGGAGGTGTAGACCATGACCTCGAAACCGTCGGCGACCAGCGTCTTCGCGGCGACCAGCGTCTCGCGGACATTGGGAAACAGCGAGGTCGAATCGCCCAGCACCTCGAGCTTGCACAGCCTGTGGCCGTCGAGGAGCTCGCGCCCGAGACGCAGCGTGCGCACGGCGTCGTCGGCCGTGTAGCAGCCCGCGGTGTTCGGCAGGTAGGTGAACTCGGACGGCGGCAACGCATCGAGCAGCGACGGCTCGTTGGCGTTCTGGCCGATGTTGGTCCTGCGGATCGCCACGGTGACGATCTCGGCGCCCGAGGCCACGACGGCGTCGCGCGTCTCGTTGAAATCGCGGTACTTTCCCGTGCCGACCAGCAGGCGCGACCGGTAGGATTTTCCGGCGATCACCAGCGGGTCGACGAGGGTCGAGGGAGCGGCGGGAGCGTTCATGGACGCCATTTTACTCCGGCCCCGCCAGCGCCCCGCCGCGGCCCGACCGTGGTGCGCCGCGACGACCGCGGCGGCGTCAGCCTCCGCCGACGGCGCCGACGATCTCCAGGCGGTCGCCGTGCACGACGGGCGTGCTCGCGTAGCGGCTGCGCGGAACGACCTCGCCGTTCACTTCGATGGCGATGCGCTTGCCTTCGAGGCCCATCAGCGCGACGACGTCGGCGAGCGTCGCCCCGGCCGCCGCGAGCTCGGTCGGCTTGCCATTGACGGTCACGGTCGGCACTGGACCCAGAATCGCGCTCACTGGCGGTAGCGCGCCATCGCATCGCGCATGAAATCGATCTGGCGCTTGAAGCGCGTGCATCCGGTGCAGGCCATCAGATGCAGACGCAGCTTGATGCGAACGCCCGGGGAGAGATGGCGCTCCTCGCCCTGGGAGAGGAGCCGCGAAGCCTCCTTGCAGGACACCATGTGCGTCAGTCGATGCAGCATGTCGCGTAGGGGGTCCGCGTATCGGCCCGGGTTCAGGCGCGTGCCTGCGCGGAAAACCAGTTCTGCTCCAGGCATTCGCGCAGCGCCATCCTGGCCCGGTAGAGGATCACCCACAGATTGTTCGCGGTGATCGTCAATTCCTTACATATTTCGTCGGTGTCGAGCTCCATGACCTCGCGCATCATGAATACCCGCGCCGTGTTCGCCGGGAGCTTTTCCAGGCAGAACTCCATGATGTCGAAGAACTCGCGGCGCGACAACGCATTCTCCGGGTCGCCCCAGTCGGAAGGCGGCGCGGCCCAGCCGCCGTCGTCGCGGAACAGGGGGTCGAAATCCTCGAGGTCGGTCTCCTCCTCGAGCATCGACTCCAGCACCGGCTGACGCTTCCTCTGGCGGATCACGTCGACGATCTTGTGCTTCAGGATGCCGGTCAGCCAGGTCTTGACGCTCGAGCGGCCCGAGAAACCGTCGCGGCCGGTCAGCGCCGCGAACAGCGTTTCCTGCACGACGTCCTCGGCTGCGTCCTGGTCGCGCAACTGCAGCGTCGCCACGCGCAGCAGGTAGCGGCGGTGCGATTCGAGCTCGGCGGCAAACGGGTCGGCATCCACGGGGGCGATCGGAATCGACGGCGATCGGAGGCTGCCTGCCGCGATCCCGGGAAAGGTGAATGTTAGGGCAAAAGGAGGCACGGCGCGAGACTGTAGTGGGCAACTTGTCCGGCTGGCCGCGGGCGGCATGGGCCTTGCACTGCAGGGATCATCATGCACAACGACTCCCGCGATCCCCGCGAAACGACGGCGCGCAAGGATGCGCCTCCGTTCGAATCGCAGCCGCTTCCGGCCACGAACGCCCCGGCCGCCAATGCCCGCGACGGCATCAGGCCGGTCGCCGATGCCACCTACGACCGCGTCATCGCGTCGGGCGACGCGCGAACCTCGAATTCGTCGCTCTACATCGGCGTGCGCTTCAAGTTCGTCATCGCGCTGGCGGCGAGCATCGGCTGGCTGTCCCTCTCGGTCTGGGTCTCGCTGCCGTGGATCGGCGAGCTCTCTGGACTGGTGGGCCGTGCGCTGGCGGTGATGATCGTCGCCGGCATCGCCCTCGTCCCGGGATTCATGAACGCGTTCCTGATCATGAGCCTGATGCTCGACCGGCGTCCGCCGCGCCTCGAGATCGAGAAGTATCCGCCGGTATCGATTCTCATCGCCGCCTACAACGAGGAAGCATCGATCGCGGACACGCTGCGTTCGATCGCCCACCAGAACTACCCGGGGAAGTTCGAGGTGTTCGTCATCGACGACGGTTCGCGCGACCGCACCGCTGCCATCGTCGAAGCCTGCGATTACGAATGGCTGCACCTGCTGCGCCAGCCCGTCAACTCGGGCAAGGCGGCGGCGCTCAACCGCGGACTCGCCGAAGCGCGCCACGACATCATCGTGACCCTCGACGGCGATTCGTACCTGTACCGGGACGCGCTGCGCAACCTCGTCGGCCGCTACCTGTCCGACCCCGCGGACACGCGGGCCGTCGCCGGCACGATGCTCGTGCGCAATTCCCGGCGCAACTGGGTCACCAAGGCGCAGGAGTGGGACTATTTCCATGGCATCGCCGCCATCAAGCGCGTGCAATCGCTCTACCAGGGCACGCTGGTGGCCCAGGGCGCGTTCTCGGTCTACGACCGCGTCGCGCTGAAGGAGGTGGGGGGCTGGGTCCGTTGCGTCGGGGAGGACATCGTGCTGACCTGGGCGCTGCTTTCGCGCGGCTACCGCGTCGGACACGCCGAGGACGCCTGCTGCTTCACCAACGCGCCGGACACCCTGCGCCAGTTCATCCGCCAGCGCCAGCGCTGGGCGCGCGGCATGATCGAGGCCTTCCGCAACTTCCCGGGCATCCTGCTCAAACCGCGGATGTCGACGCTGTTCGTCTGGTGGAACGTCCTGTTTCCCTGGCTCGATCTTTCCTACACGCTGTTCTTCATTCCCGGGATCGTGCTGGCGCTCTTCGGCATCTACTGGATCGCAGGCCCGCTGACCCTCGTGCTGTTGCCCATGGCGCTGCTCATCAATTACGCCATGTACCACGTCGGATCGCACATGTTCGCGCGCAACGGACTGCATGTGCGCCGCAACGTCGGCGGTTTCCTCGTCTACGCGTTCGTCTACAGCATGATCCTGCAGCCCGCGTGCGTCGCAGGCTATCTCTCCGAGCTGATCGGGCTGCGCAAGTCCTGGGGCACCAAGTGATGCGGCGGGCGCACGCCGCCCGCGCTGCGGCGCTGGCGTTGACGCTGGCATGGGCGCTGGCGCAGGCGGGCGCATCGCAGGCGCAGTCGCCACCCATGGGCGGCTCCGGCGCCGCCGCGCCGTCCGCTGCGCCTGCGCTCCTCGGCAGCGTCGACGTGTCGAGCGATACCGACGGGTTCCACTGGACGCGCCTGCGCGCGGGCGGCCTGTTCCCCTATGCATCGTATTTCGACTACGCCGGCCTCGCGGTCCAGGACACCCGCTACTCGCAGGCAGGATGGAGTCGAGATGCGGCGGGGATCGTCGGGCTCTGGCGCAAGCAGGATCCCCGCACGCTCGCGGGCGTCATTGCCGAAGCAGGTGTCGTCCAGGTCGCGGGCCATACGCGCGCCGTCGCCGACGCGACGTGGAGCCTGCGTCCGGCCCCCGACACCGGCGTCGAGCTGCTCGCGGCCGGCGACGTCGTCACGACGCAGAAGGCAATCGAGCGCGGCGTTGCCTACGGCTTCTTCGGTGCGAGCGTCGAGCATGCGTTCGCCGATCGATTCACCGCGATCGGGTTGGTCGCGTATCAACCGTTCACCGACGGCAACGACCGGACGCAGCTGCGGGCGCGGCTCATCTGGCAGGTGGTGCCGGAGTCGGGATTCAATGCCGAGTTGCGCTGGCGCGGCTACCGCAGCAGCAAGAGCGACGTCGATGGAGCCTATTTCAACCCCGACCGCTACGAGCAATGGGTGGGTGGCCTGACCCTGCGGCGGCACATCGGCAGCTGGACCCTCGGGGGCGGAGTCGGAGCGGGCCGCGAGACCGTCAATTCCACCGACCGGCACCCGGTTCGCATGGCCGAGCTGCGTGCCGAGGGCGCGCTCGACCCCGCACTGCGACTGGTGTTCTACGCGCTCTACAACCGCTCGACCGGCTACGTCGATGCGCCCGACTATTCGTACCGGCAGGCGGGCGTCACCCTGATCCACCCATTCTGATCGGTGCGGCCGGCCGCGGCCCGTGCGATCATGCGGGCCGTGCCGGGACTGCCCGGAGCTTCGTCGGGCCCGCTCACGCGGGATGCGGGTTCGCCCTGGAATCCCATCTTCAATCGCTGATCGCCTACCTGTCGGCACATCCGGCGCTTGCGTTGGGCGCGATCTTCGCCGCCGCATTCCTCGAGGCGCTGGCCGTCGTGGGCACGCTCGCACCCGGAAGCTCGATCGTGTTCGTCGGCGGCGTGCTCGTGGGGCTCAAGGCGCTCGACCCCGGGCTTGCGGCCGCCGCCGCCATCGTCGGCGCGGTCCTCGGTGATGGCGCGAGCTACTGGCTCGGGTATCACTACCGCGAGCGCATCCGCGCGATGTGGCCGCTCGCCCGCCATCCGGGCCTGCTCGCGCGCGGGCAGGCGTACTTCGAGCGCAACGGCGGCAAGAGCGTGTTCCTCGGCCGCTTCCTCGGCCCGGTGCGCGCGATCGTGCCGGTGATCGCGGGGATGTCATCGATGGCGCCGGCGCGCTTCTACACGATGAACGTGCTCTCCGCCTTCGGCTGGGCGCTGGCGCACATGCTGCCCGGCATCCTGTTCGGTGCGTCGTTGCAGATCGCGGGCGCGGTGAGCTCGCGGCTCCTCGTCCTCGTCGCGGTGCTGCTCGCGGGGCTGTGGCTCACCGCCCACGTCACGCGCCTCGCGATCCACTATGCGGGGCCGGTCGGCGCGTGGCTGCGCGATCTCGCTCTCGACCGCGCACGCGCCGGGCGGGGCCCCGTCGCTCGCGCGACGCTCGCGCTGCTCGATCCGCAGCGCAGCGAGCCGGGCATCCTCCTCGTGTCGGCCGTCGTGCTGATCGGCGCGGCGTGGCTCTTCCTCGGCATCCTCGAGGACGTGGTCAGCGGCGACCCGCTGGTGCGGCTCGACCGCTCGGTCTACGACGCGCTGCAGGCGGTGCGCACCGGCTGGGGTGACAGCGTGATGGTCGCGATCACCGAGCTCGGCAGCGCCTATGTGATGGTGCCGGTCATCGCGATCGTCGCGCTGTGGCTGGCGCTGACGCGGCGCCTGCGCACCCTCGCCTACTGGGTCGGCGCCGCCGTGTTCGCCTCGCTCACGGTGCTGGCGCTCAAGCACGCGGTCGGACGCGTGCGCCCGCTGAACGACTACGCGACGATCGACGCCCTGTCGTTCCCCAGCGGGCACGCCGCGGTCGGCATGGTCGTCTACGGTTTCCTCGCGTCGCTGATCGGCCGCGGCAGGTCCGGCTGGCAGAAGGGCGCGATCGCGCTGGTCGCCGCGGTGGCGATCCTCGGCATCGCGTTCTCGCGCATCTATCTCGGCGTCCACTGGTTCTCCGACGTCGCCGCGAGCCTCGCGCTCGGCCTCGCGTGGATCGCGCTGCTCACCATCGCCTACACGACGCACGTGCGCGAGCGCCCGCTGCGCGGGCTGCCCGTCTCGCTGCTGGTGCTGGCGACGATCGCGCTCGCCGGCGGCGCCTACGTCGCCAAGAACCACGCCGCCGACCTCGCACGCTACGCGAAGCCCGAGGCCTCGCGGTCGATCGGCTTCGACGCATGGAAGGAGGGGGCGTGGCTGGGGATCGCGGCGGCGCGCTCCGAGCTCGAGGGGCGCGACGACGAGCCTTTCCGCGTGCAGTGGGTCGCGCAGGCGGCGACGGTTTCGCGGGTGCTGCGCGCGGCGGGGTGGAAGGCGCCGCCGGCGTGGTCGTCCGGGGCAACCCTGCTCTGGCTGCTGCCCTCGACGCCGATCGACGAGCTTCCGGTGCTGCCCAAGTTCCACCACGGCGAGCCGGCTGCGCTGACCTTCGTGCACGCGGTCGACGCACGCATGCGCGCGGTCGTCCGCCTCTGGCGCGTCGCCGACATCATCGCGCAGGACGCCTCGACCCCCCGTCCGCTGTGGGTCGCGATGGTGACCCTGGAGCGCCTCGACCCGGTGCACGGACTCGTCGCGACGACGCGCACGCTCGACGACTTCGACACGCCGCTCGCGATGTTCGCCCGGGCGGTGGCGGGGCTCGGCGCGCGCGCGGAGACGCGCGGCGATGGCGGCGGGAGGGTTCTGCTGGTGTGGTAGTCGCCGGCGCTGCGCAAGGCGCTTTGGCACCCATTTTCCCCGGCTTCATCGGGTTCCAGGTAGTCGCGTGGTCGCAGCCGCGCTAGCTTCTCTTCCCGTCTGTTCCTCGTGCTGGAGCGCTGGCCCCGATCAGGTGCCGCATCCGGAGGGCGTGCCGGGAGATCGCGATGAGACGTGCGTCGTCGGTGGTGTCCATGCTGGGAATTCTCGCCGCGATCGCGTTCCCGGCGATTGGGATGGGCGTCTTCAATCCGTCGCATGACGGAGCGGACGAGTACGTCGACTACGCCTGCGCGAGATGCCGTTCCGCCAATCCGGGTCCCGGCGACGTCGTCGCTTCCGGCAGCACCGCCAACGGGCCGCTGTCGGCGCTCCCGATGGTGCCGGAAATGAGCGCGCGCTGCGCGAACTCGCTGGGTCAATCCGCGCCTCGGCGGGAGAGACTGGCCAGTCATCGCGCCACGGCTACTGGCAGCGCTCGGCCGCCGGCGAACTACACCGGCATGTGGTGGGCGTCGCCGGCAGGCAGCGAGTCGGGCTGGGGCATCAGCCTGTCGCATCAGGGCAGCGTGATCTTCGCAACCTGGTTCACCTACGACGCGACCGGCAAGGCATGGTGGCTGTCGATGACCGCGACCCGGGTCGCGCCGAACAGGTACGAGGGGACGCTCTTCGAGTCGCACGGTCCGGCATACAACGCGACGTCCTACGACCCGTCCCTGGTGACGCGCCAGGCGGTGGGTAGCGCGACGCTGTGTTTCACCTCCGCTGATGCCGCGCG